>JBAQYH010000251.1:0-7384 GCA_049299935.1 Methylobacter sp.
CCGAATTTTGAAGTGCAAACGGTATAGTTATGATAATTGTAGGATCAGCATTGAGGAAAAAACTATGAGATTCATCAGCACCTCCAGCCAAAGAATACGAACTATTGCATTGTCCTTCATGGCGTTCATTCTAACGTTCAGCTGGCTCGGTTTATCGGGCTGCGCTGTTACGGCCGAGAGCGAGAAGGCTAAGCCCAGTCCGGCAGCGGACATTTCCAGCAAACCGGTGGCGAAGAAAGTCGAGGGAGTGGATCCCACTATTTTCGACCGTTCAGAAAACATCGGCAACCCATGGTGGCCGCTGAAACCGGGAACCATGAAGGTCTGGGAGGGATACACCGAAACCGATGATGAGCGGATTCCGCATCGCATCGTTTTCGTTGTCACTGACCTGACGAAAGTAGTCGCCGGGGTTCGCTGCCGGGTAATTCTCGAATTTGATTACAGCAACGGCAAGGTAATCGAGAAGGAGCTGGCCTTCTTCGCGCAGGACAAGCGTGGGAATGTGTGGCATTTGGGACAATACTACGAAGTTTACGAAGACGACGATTTCGTCGGCGGCCGGATCTGGTACGCCGGCAACCCAACGGGCGCTAAAGCCGGGATCATGATGCCTGCGGATCCGCAGCTCGGTACGCCGAGCTATTCCGAGGGATATGCGCCGCCGCCCTTCAACTGGACCGACAGTGGACACGTCTACCAGATGGGCCAGAAGACCAAAGTTCCAACCGGCAGCTACGATGACGTCCTGGTGATCGAGGAATTCGATGCCGAGCATCCGGGCGATTTCCAGCTCAAGTACTACGCGCGCGGAGTGGGCAATATTCGCACGGGCTGGAGAGGTAAGGACGTGGAAGAGCGCGAGACGCTGCTAATGGTCAAACACAATCAGCTCAGCCCCAAGGATCTCGCAGAGTTCCGCGCGACGGCGTTTGAGATGGAAAAGCGCGCCTCTATGTACACCGAGCTGCCACCCGCGGAGCGCGATGCTGGAGCTGAACTGGTCATGGACACTTCGGCCGGTAGCTTGGCTGAATCCGGCGAAGTACGCAAGGATAAGGGAGATAAAGGCATGGATGAAAAAATTTCCGAAGAAAAAGCAAAGGAAATCGCGCTGCAGGCAGTGCCGGGCGACGTCACGGACGTCAGCATCGAGAAGAAGCTCGGTGCAAACAGGTACGTCGTAGAGGTAATTGCTAAAGAAGACAGGTCGGAAACTGATGTTATCATCGATATGGAAACTGGAAAGATATTGGCTACCGAGAAATAGCATTTGCCTATCCATCTGACGCTACAGTCTAAGGAGTAGTGATACCATGAAAAATATGATTCAGGCAGTAATGACAGCTGGGGCCATGCTTTTCTCTATCGGAAGCGCTAGCGCCCAAGGTCCGGGTACAGAGGAATTCGGCCTAACCACAAAGCAACTCGTTCAGAACGTCGAGAAGGTTGAAACGTTGATTGCCAAGTGCATGCGTGAACAGGGGTTCGAATACGTCCCCGCTGATTACATCACGGTGCGCAAAGGGATGGCTGCCGACAAAAGCATGCCCGGGGTCAGTGAGGAAGAGTTCATCGGCAAGTACGGGTTCGGCGTTTCGACGATGTATACCGGCCAACCCCCACAGCTCGCCGCAGGTTATAACCCTGGCAAGGAAGGCCTGGGTGAACGGAACGTTCAAATCTATAAGAATCTTTCGCCCGCCGATCAGGCGGCTTACAACCGCGCGCTGTTCGGCGAGAATACCGACGCGACCTTCGCGGTTGGGCTTGAGACGGAAAACTTCTCACGGAGCAGCGGCTGCACGCGTCAAGCCATAGAACAGGTTTTCGAGCCGGAAAAGTTAAAGGCATCCTACTACAACCCAAAGGATGCCCTGATCAACAAGGACCCGCGCATGAAAGCCGCTTTGCGAAAATATGCCGCCGAGATGCGCGGGGACGGTTTCGACTACAATCATCCGGATGAAGTCGAGACCGATATAAGGGAACGGCTCGCGGCTCTCACCAGCGGCGGTACGATCCTGGTCGAACAGATGTCGCCTGAACAACGGGCCGCCCTCGAAAAACTCCAGGACTATGAACGGCGGGTCGCCGCGAAAAACTTAAAGCTTCAAGAGGAGCTTTTCGATCCGGTTGAGGAAAAGATCGAGAAGGAAATGTTTGCTCGTAAACTTCATTGATGCGTACCCCATGGATTCCTGTATGCTTAAGTTCTCGCCGATAAACAAAGATATGTCATATCGCAAAAGACAGCGCCTTGAGCGCGCGCGGACTCGCCCCGGCTATGCCGTTCGGTCGATGCCCGCGTTTTATCCTCCCGGCAGTTACCAGGCGGATCTATGCAAAGCACAGCGTCTGTAAGTAGAAAACGCATCATCGTCTTGTTCGGTGTCCTGGCAGTCGTGGCTGTTATTGCGGTAGGAGGCTGGGTGGCAGGTTCACAGATTGAATCTCCAGCGGATGCAGCCGCGCGAACAGCCCCTCCGACACCGTCACCGATTCTCGTGCCGGTCGAAGAACGCGTGCTCAGCACCAGCATCGTAACGCGCGGCACGGCACGGTTTGGATTGCCCCGGCCGATCTCAATCCCTCCTTCCACCTTGAAAGTGGATGTGGGGTTGATTACCACACTGCCTTTGCGGAACACTCAGCTCGGGGAAGGCAGTGTGATGCTCACCGCTTCCGGGCGTCCCTTGTTCGTTGTCCAGGGCGCGGTTCCTGCATACCGGGATCTTGTCCCCGGTATCTCCGGCGATGATGTTCGCCAGTTGGAGCAAGGACTCAAGCGGCTCGGTTTTGATCCCGGCCCCATTGATGGGACCTATGATCAGCTGACCAGCGCAGCAGTCGCCAAATGGTACAAGTCGGCTGGGTGGGAGCCGTTTGGACCGACGCGGGATCAACTTGCAAATATCCGCACCATCGAACGGGATTTGGCCGATGCGGTAAAATACAGGTTGTCGGCCTCTGTTGCCGATGGTGCCGCCTCCCTGTCCGTGGAATCCGCACGCGCTACAGCAGAACACAACAAACGAGTTGCCGCCGCCGAGCTTGCGGCCAGAACCGCAGACCGATCCAGGCTGGTCGCAAACGGGAAGAACGAAAGACCCCTGGCCGTAGAATCCGAACGCGCCAAGGCAGGCTACGCCGAGACGGCTGCTAAGGCCGAGGTTGCGGCCCAGATCGCGGACCGGTCTTTAATTGTGCTGGATCCGCGGCAAACGGAAACAGCCAGGGCTGCCGCCGATGCCAAGCTTAAACTGGCACAAGCGTCTCAACTCAAGACCCAACTTGAGAGTGAATTGGCTGTTCAGGCCGCTGAACGCGACGCCAAATTGGCTGCCGAGCAATTCGAGCTGGCGGAAGCGAATGTAAAGTCAGCTCAACTGGCGGGTGAAATGTCAATTCGGACTGCACTAGACGCACAGAGGGTTGCCAATCTCGACGCCAGGTTGACAGCGGATCGACTCAATCGACTCACTGCTGATCTGAACCTCGCCAGAGGCAAGCTTGGCATACAGGTGCCGATCGACGAAATCGTTTTCATTCCCGCACTCCCTGTCCGCGTCGAAGAGGTCACGGCTCGTGTCGGTGATGCAGCGAGGGGATCTGTGCTGTCGGTGACAGATAATCAACTGGTGATCAACTCGTCCCTCCCTCTCGATGCCGCACCGCTGGTCAAGCCGGGGATGCCGGTCGCCATCGATGAACAGGCTCTTGGAATAAAAGCCACAGGTGTCGTCGAAATGGTGGCCGGCTCCCCAGGTACTCACGGCGTCGACGGCTACCATATCTACCTCGAGGTCCGTGTTGACAAGGCGCCGGCTCGGCTCGAAGGTTTCTCCGTGCGTCTCACGATCCCGATCAAATCAACCGAGGGAGCCGTCACTGCCGTCCCGGTCAGCGCAGTATCCCTCGCCGTCGACGGGACATCGAGGGTTCAGGTAGAAAACGCCGGTGTACTCAACTACATCCAAGTCGAGCCGGGGCTGTCCGCTGACGGTTACGTCGAAGTGTCACCCGTCAAAGGAGCGCTCGCACCAGGCCAGTTCGTGGTGGTCGGATACGAGAACCCTGAAAACAAAAATATACAATGACGACGAACGACTTCAACACAACGAACCGGGTGCTTGAGCTGAACAAGATTGGCAGGCAATTCGGTAGCGATCCCGCAATACACGCACTCGTTGATGTCGATCTTTCCTTGGATCGCGGCGATTGGCTGTCCATTACCGGCCCATCCGGCTCCGGCAAGTCAACGCTGCTCAACATCATCGGCTGCCTGGACTGCCCAACCAGCGGCCGTTATTTTATCGATGGCATAGACACCACCGAGTTGACCGATAAACAGCGCGCAGGATTACGAAGTCGACGCATCGGCTTCGTATTTCAGTCATTCCACCTGCTGCCTTACCGGACAGTATTGGAAAATGTCATGTTGGCGGAGGTGTACCGTAAGCAGCCCAGCCTCGGCCGTCAAGAGCGGGCGATGGCCGCGATCGAGCAGGTTGGGCTCAGTCACCGTGCCAGTTATCTACCCGCGAAACTGTCGGGCGGCGAGATGCAAAGGGTTGCCATTGCCCGCGCACTCGTTGGCTCTCCCAGCTTGCTGCTGTGCGACGAACCGACCGGAAACCTGGATTCGAAATCATCTGCCGCCATCCTCGATATTTTCGAAAAACTGAATCGAGAAGGCCTCACGCTGGTCATTGTCACGCACGACGAAAAAGTCGCCAATCGGGCAACCCGCCGCGTGCATATCATTGACGGTGTTCTGGCAAACCTCCCCAATGGAGAAAATGGGCACAAGCCAACGAACTCTCCAGCAGTGGCGGTGAATACGACTGTCTCCAAGTCAGGGATCACGATCCGTGATCTTCTGGAGGAAGCGCTTGCAGGCATGTTCGCCAGGCCGGGGCGCATGATGCTGACCGTGTTGGGCGTTGCCATCGGGCTGACAGCCCTTGTAGCGACGCTGGGTCTGACTCGCACCGCCGGCAACCGCATTATCAGCCAGTTCGACCAGCTTGCCGCGACCGAGCTTTTCGTCAAGGCCAGGCCTGGTAAAACAACAGGGATTGTCGATCCCAAAGCCATTCCATGGGATGCGCCGGCTCGTCTTAGCCGCCTGAACGGCGTGGTTGCCGCGGGAACGATGAGCGAGGTGGATGCCGGAGGCGCGCTGGTTAGCTCGTCACCGGTGAAAGACCCTTTGAACCAGAGCGCTTTCAAGCTTTCGGTGCATGCAGCATCCCCCGGTTTATTCAGAGCAGTCAGAGCCGAGCTGAAAATCGGACGTTTTCCGGATTCAGGTCATTCGAATCGCGCCGACCGGGTCGCTGTTCTCGGTCCGGACGCTGCTCTCCGTCTTGGCATTACGGGCTTGGCACAGCTTCCGGCGATCTCCGTCGGCGATCATCTCTACCTGGTCGTCGGTATCTTGCGTGATGTTGCCCGCAAACCCGAGCTACTTGGCTCCGTCATCATCCCGGAAGGCACCGCACGCCACTATTTCGGCTTGGCCGGTCCCGGCACCGTAGTTGTCGAGACAAAGATCGGTGCAGCGCACCTTATTGCCGATCAGGCGCGCTCGGCGCTGCGGCCCGATAATCCTCGGGTTTTGAAGGTCGAGGTTCCACAAGAGCCCAAGCGCGTGCGCGATGAAGTACAGACTGATCTGGATGCCATGTTTCTCCTGCTCGGCGGATTGTCGCTGGTGGTAGGCGCTATCGGCATCGCCAACATTACCCTCGTGGGGGTCATGGAACGGACTGGCGAGATCGGCCTGCGCCGGGCTATCGGAGCAACGCGCGGGCATATTGCCGCGCAGTTTCTGTTCGAGAGCACTTCAATGGGCGTTATCGGGGGCGTCATTGGGGCCAGCGTGGGAATTCTGATCGTGGTTGCCGTCTCCGCCTACCAGGTTTGGACCCCAGTGCTGGATCCCTCGACACCCTTCCTGGCGCCGCTTGTCGGCGGCGGGATCGGGTTGTTGTCGGGCACCTATCCGGCATTACGTGCCGCCAATCTGGAACCGGTTGAAGCATTTCGGCACTGAGCGCCGGACGGCGTGGCATCACTCACCAGCCGGGCGTTAGATCAGTTGATGTGTATTAATCGTCCCAAAAGTTCTCACATCAATTGGGAACCCGGACTTCCCAATCGGTCTAACCTGTAGAGACGCGATTTATCGCGTCTGAATTAGTAGTATTCTTAGGATTATACGGAGCACCCTCAAAAGACGCGGTAAACCGCGTCTCTATCGTCCACAAAAGTTTCGCCAAACTTCCAATGGAAAACGTGCAAAAACTTTTGGGACAATTAATACCTCTGAGATCGAGCGGCATTTCATCCAGCCAGGAAGCCCGTCCAGAACTTCAACAGGAAGTTCTGCGGCGAGTACCTGAATATGCCAAGAGGAGGCTTTACCATGCGTACGTGAGTCCCGTGAAGACACCATTCGCGGAATTTCCGGTGCCGCCCTGACTCACCGAGTAATCCATGATGTGAGAATATTCGATTGAGAGCCGGACGCCGTCCAATACCCACTCGCTCACGTTCACGAGAAATCGCCGCCTGGGGACAAACCCAACCCTATCTTGCACTACGAGCTCTCCGGTTATTGGGTCAATCAACGTCTCCGTCACCCCGGCCAGATCCTGGCTTTCCGAATAGCCGATGGCGAGATAGGTGCCTTTTTCGCCGATTACCTCGACCCATGGGTTCCAATCGAACTGATAGCCGAGGGAAACCTGCCAGGCGGAAGGGGTTATTTTTTTAACCAATCTCACTGGATCATCATTTGCATCAACAGAATTATAGCTAAACGTTGCCGGGTTAATTGCCCCATTCCACTCAGTAACGAGCGATACACGACCGAACGTCGCTTTGGCGCTCACAGCCATCCCGGGCACGAAACCGATCTGATCCAGAAAATTCTGATACTGGAATCCCAAGAACCGGCTATCGAAGACCGAGCTGTTATAATCAACATCGACATCGATTGCCCAAGGACAAAGGATGGACTCGCTCAACTGGTCGTAGGGACGGCCGCAATTGCCCTTGGTGCGAAAGCCCGCCGTGGCGTTAATGTGGTTGCTCGGATTCCATCCGCTGGCGTTAGCGTTATTACTGGCATAAGAATAGATGCCCGCATTGAAAAGAGGAGGCTCTGGCGTAGGCGTGAACAGGGTTGGCGCCGGCGGCCGCACCGGAGGCGGATTATAACCCAGGTGGCTGCTGAGCGAACTGATAAAGGGATTGATGACCTGCGGCTTGACCTGCGGCGTAGCTACCGGCGGTGTGGCCGGCTTCAAGGCGGGCGTCGGAAAGCCGAGGCCAAACCCGATGGCCGTGTTTCTCATCTCAAACACTTCAAGGG
>JBAQYH010000252.1:0-4496 GCA_049299935.1 Methylobacter sp.
TGTGGTCGCCTCCAATGCGGGCGGCTCATTCAGTCCTTTTGGCGACATCACCACGTTGTTGGTCTGGCAAAAAGGCGTCGTGCCGTTTGCCGATTTCTTTTCGTTGTTGATTCCTGCCATCGTCAACTTTGCAATACCAGCGTCCATCATGCATTTCTTTATTCCGCAAGAAAGGCCGGCTGCGGTCATGGAAGCCCAGGACATGAAGCGGGGCGGCTGGATAATCATCTTGTTGTTCGTATTGACCATTATTACCTCGGCTTGCTTCGAAAACTTCCTGAGCCTGCCGCCGGCTGCAGGGATGATGATGGGCCTGACCTATTTGAAATTTTTCAGTTATTACCTGCAAAAAACCCGCGACTCCCATTCGGTATTGATTCCTGTGGATTTGACCGATGTCAAGGTCGATCATTTTGCGCCGATGAAATACATGAACAATCCGCAAGTAGAGGTAAATCAACAACTGGCGAAAGAACTGCCTTTTGATATTTTCCAGAAAGTCGCCAACCTGGAATGGGACACACTGCTGTTTTTTTACGGCGTCATGGTCGGCGTCGGTGGCTTGAGCTTCATCGGCTATATGGAAGTGGCGTCCCACCATCTTTACGGCGGCATCGATCCTACTGTCGCCAATATTCTGGTGGGCATCGCCTCTGCGTTCGTGGATAACGGCACGATTATGCTGTCTGTATTGACCATGGCGCCGGATATTTCCGAAGGCCAGTGGCTGCTGGTCACATTGACCGCCGGTGTCGGCGGCAGCATGTTGGCGGTAGGTTCCGCAGCAGGCGTGGGCTTAATGGGGCAGGCGAAAGGCATTTATACTTTCACCAGTCATCTGAAATGGACGCCGGTCATCGTACTGGGTTATTTCGGCAGCATCGCCGCCCACTTTCTTATCAATGGGCGCTATTTTTAGGTTGCCTCTAAATTAACTTAAATGTGGTTGTGATTTTACCGCTTACCTGGACAGTGTTTCGGGTTCTCTTTCACCCAATTCAATATTTACTATGTCGACAAGTTCCCAGGACTATTCTAAGCAGCAATTAGCCGGATTAACCTTCGGTACTATAGGTGTCGTGTTCGGCGATATCGGCACCAGTCCGTTATATGCGGTCAAGGAGGTATTCCATGGCGGGTTAGTCACGGATACGCCCCATGTCCTCGGAGTGCTTTCGCTGGTTTTTTGGTCGCTGACCCTGGTTGTAACCACCAAATACGCGATTTTCATCATGCGGGCCGACAACAAGGGCGAAGGCGGAATCATGGCCTTGCTGGCTTTGACCTTACAAAGCGCCAAACTTGATCCGCAGAAAGCCCGGTTTATCATTACCACCGGCCTGATCGGAGCTGTGCTGTTCTACGGCGATAGTATTATTACACCAGCCATTTCGGTGCTCAGCGCGGTTGAAGGCTTGCAAATCATTGCTCCCAAATTGGAACATTATGTATTGCCGGTGACTATTACGGTATTGGGGGGGCTGTTTCTGCTGCAAGCCAGAGGCACGGCGACAATGGGCAGGCTGTTTTCGCCGATCATGTGTATTTGGTTCGTGGTGTTGGCGATCATGGGGGTAGTCAACATTTTGCAGCAACCAAGCGTATTAATGGCTATCAATCCTTATTACGCGGTACATCTGTTGATTGAGCTGGGCTGGAAAGGCTTTTTAATCATGGGGGCGGTCGTGTTAACGATTACCGGTGCCGAAGCTCTGTATGCCGATATGGGGCATTTCGGGTTAAGGCCGATACGCTATGCGTGGTTCAGCTTTGTGTTTCCGGCCTTGCTGCTCAATTATTTCGGTCAAGGCGCGCTATTGATCAGTCATCCCGAAGCAATAGAAAATCCGTTCTATTTGATGGCGCCGACTTGGGCGCTGTACCCGTTGTTAATCCTGTCTACGCTGGCAACCGTTATTGCCTCGCAAGCGGTGATTTCCGGCGCTTTTTCCCTGACCAGACAGGCTATTCAGCTTGGTTATTCGCCACGAATGAACATTCTCCATACTTCCGGCGCAGAAATGGGACAGATCTATATCCCCGCCGTGAACTGGCTGTTGATGGTTGCGGTATTTATTCTGGTGCTGAGTTTTAAATCGTCGACGGCGCTGGCTTCTGCCTATGGGCTGGCGGTAACCGGCACCATGATTTCAACGACAATATTGGCATTTATCGTAATTCAGGAACTGTGGAAATGGAATAAAGCTACCAGTATCGGTTTTTTGTCCATCTTTTTGACCTTCGATGTTTTATTTTTTGTTGCCAATAGCTTGAAAATACCCGAAGGCGGCTGGTTGCCGTTAGCGGTAGGTGCCGTATTGTTTTTGGTCATGACTACCTGGATTAAAGGTCGTGCTTTGTTGTCAGAATATGCGGATGAGAGACGTGTGCTGTTTGAGGAATTAGAAGAGAAGATAATCAGTCATCAGCCAGTCACCGTTAAAGGTTCCGCCATTTATTTGGCGAAAAACCTGCATGGTGTGCCACAGGTATTTTTACATAACTTTGAGCATAACCATGTATTGCACGAACAAATCGTGGTATTGACTATAGTCACTAAAGATGAGCCGTACGTCGATGTGGCGCACCGAATCAAAATCCGCACTTTTGGCAAGGATAACAATTTTCACCGGGTTAAACTTTATTACGGCTTCCAGCAAAGCCCTGACGTGAGGCAAGCTCTAGAACAATGCGCTCAGGAGGGGCTGAACATCGACTTTAACCAGACATCGTTTTTTATCGGTAGCGAACGACTCTCTTTTCGGAAAAAAAGCCCCATGCCTAAATGGCGCCGACCCTTATTCAGGTTTTTATTTCACAATGCCTCAAGCGCGATAGAGTTTTTCAAAATTCCCGTCGAGCGCGTCATTGAGCTGGGTATTCGCATCGAACTATAGCGTACGCTATTTGCCTGGTAATCCAGCTGCTTACCAGGAGCGGTTCGGGAATGGTGTCGCGGCAAAAGGTGCCGCGGATATCTAACACGAAATCTTTGCTTATGCCATCGCTACTGCATTCAAATTCTCGTCTTCATACAAGCGTGTTTTCTTCCAGCCGACAAATTTGTTGTCATAGAATTCAAGGTCATTATCTATCGAATATTCATAGCAGCTTCTGAACAGCTTGGCGGTGCGGAATGCATGCAATTCGTCGTCAGCCGTTACTTTATCGACATTGCCGACCTGGAAGGTTTTATTCCTGGATTTGCTGTTACTGACCCAAAATACGGTATAGCAAAGATAGCTTTTATCTTTACGGTGATCGTACTTGATGGTTCTGGACACGCCCGTGACGCCGGTGGTGGTTTTGTTTTTGGGCGGCTTAAGGAACCGTGTTTTGCTGCCTTTTAAAACGGTCAGCATCTGGTCGCGCCAAGTAATAGCGGCCTTCAAAGACTTGCTTTTGTTACCCCATAATTTGTGTGAAAAATAACGACTGCTTTCCTTGCCGCGCCTTACGATGCGTACTTGAAAACCGAATACATCGGGTTCGGTAATATGTTTATTTTTTGCCATGATAGAATTCCATCAACGAATGAACTAATGATTTAACAGCCAAGTTAGGGCGCCATGTTCCGAAAAAAAACATCGCATAGAGTAAATCCCTGACTTCATTGTAAGCTATTAATGACAAATTATGGCTAAAAATTAAATTAAAGCAAGCTAAAAATAACAACAATTCGACAATTCCCTACTAACCTAGTGTACAATTTCATTAATCCACTGCTTTCAGTGGCTAGCATCAAGTTAACAGTCTTTTGTTTTTTCACTATTATTATTGGAGATAATCAATGAGCGTATTAGTCGGTAAACAAGCACCTGATTTTACAGTTCCTGCCGTTCTGGGCGATGGCCAAATAGTCGATTCATTTAGTTTTTCTGAAGCCACTAGCGGCAAATATGCGGTAGTGTTTTTCTACCCGTTAGATTTCACTTTTGTTTGTCCAAGTGAGTTGATCGCGTTAGATCATCGTATGGATGCATTCAAAAGCCGTAATGTTGAAGTGGTTGCCGTATCTATAGATTCTCATTTCACCCATAACGCATGGCGCAATACACCTATTAATAAAGGCGGTATCGGCCCTGTTCGTTACACCATGGCGGCGGATATATCTCACTCTATTTGCAAAGATTATGATGTGGAAGCGAATGGCCCTGCCGTGGCTTACCGCGGCACTTTCCTGATCGACCGCTCCGGCAAAGTCCGTCATCAGGTTGTTAACGACCTGCCGTTAGGCCGCGATATGGATGAATTGCTGCGCATGATCGATGCCTTGCAATTCCACGAAGAGCATGGCGAAGTATGCCCGGCCGGCTGGCACAAAGGCGATTCAGGCATGAACGCAAATCCTGCCGGTGTTGCAGAGTATCTGGATAAAAACGCCGATAAGCTGTAATTCATAGCTGATGTAGCGCCGGTTTGTCCGGCCTGCGCGAAAAAAGGCCTAGCCATTGAATGGCTAGGCCTTTTTTATTGCCGGAAAGGTGGGGTTAATA
>JBAQYH010000253.1:0-3289 GCA_049299935.1 Methylobacter sp.
GACATAGGGTGAAGCAAAACCTTTTACATAAACGGAAAAATCGTAATCGTCGTTTAATATTTTTTCCGCACATCTGGGTGTTATATTGCGCGTGGCTAAAATAGTCTCCCCATCCGCCATTACCAAAGTCCAACCGCCATATCTAATACTTTTATAAACGCCGTCATACAAGGATCTGCCAATCAAATAGCTGATAATAAACTTCAGAATATCGTAGACAGAATTAAAGCCGACTGATGCCCATTCAATTTCAAACATAATTTATTCCTCTTTCTTAATAACCACAAATTCTTCCAATTTAGCGCCCAATTGCTGCATTAATTCCGCCGATATTTCCTTGCCTCTTAATTCTTCGGATAAAACCAAGGTCAAATGAAAATAGCGCGCGCCTTTACTGTTCAATTCGGCGACCAGATTAACTGGTAATGAGCCTAAAACCAGATCCCCCGCCTGCACTTCGCCGACGGCCAAATGATCGACTACACGGTCCACGCTGATGCCTTGAATTTTTGCCCATTCCTTGGCGCCGGCATGGCGGGTTACAAACCAGACAGTCATAGTTCCTCCAGATAAATTGCCTTGGCGATTTTCGCTGAACCGGTGATGTACTCATCATCCCATTTGTCCTGCCACCGTTTCTTGATTAACGCCCTGATTATTATTTTTTTCTCCCCGTCATCCAGCGTTTGCCAACGCAGGGCCAGCCCCTTGGTGAACAGCACTTTTTCCGCCGGAGTATTGGTCTGCTTGGACAGTTCGGCCAAAGTTTCTTCCAACCATATGACTTCGGCCCTTAAAGCCGGAGGCTTGGCCTGGATATAGTGTTGCAGTACCAGGGAAGATTGTTTTGCCTGCACGAATTGGTTATTCCTGCCGCCGCCGCATAAATCCAGCGGGATAAGATTGTCTATTTGTCTTGACGCGCAGTCGGGCTCGGCCATTGCCAGCAGGTGCTGCACCGCTTCCGATTCCAGCCAGTTCTGGCCTAATTCGTTGTTCATATAGGCTATAAACTGTTCGATACAGGCGGCTAAAGATATGTCCGCGCCGCGTTTATTAGGCTGTATGTCTTCTTTATCGATGCCGATGCCGACTTGCCCGAAACCGAAAGGCTTGCCCATGCCGATGCTATGCCTGAACTCGGCGTTGCCGCCCCAAGTCAGGCACCATGCGACAGCGCCTAATTCGACCGGACGCAGGTTGTGAAAACGCAATTTGGCGCTAAAGCTGAGCTTATCCTTTAATGGACATAACCGATTCCACGCCCCGCTTGCCCTTTGGTCGGTATCCAGTGGCGGTACTGAAATTGCCGCTTTAACCGGATAACGCTTCCACCCTCTAATACGGGCTTCCGGATCCATATAAGATCGATAGTGCCCTGCTGTTAAGCGCCCCTCCTGCTCATTCTGGACAATATAGTTAGGGTAGTAAGTTGGCTTAGGGCTGCTTAATATGGCTTCGCAGTTTTCTTGTTGATAAGGCGGCGGTGTTTGACAAGCGGCATGAGAAAAGCTGACCCGGCCTTTCAGGCTGCCTGTTCCTTCGTTTTCGTCAACAGTGCCGAAAATAAGTTCCGCCAAATCCGGCTTATTATTTTGCCTATGCTGGTCACTGGCTCGATCAATCAATTCTCCGACGGATTGCCGATAGGCCAAACGGTACATTTGCGACAAGCCTAAAGACGAGATTTCGCCATTTCCATCAACCAAATAAAAAACCGGTATGCCATGTTGTGGGAACAGCTTCATTTCTTTTAAGTATTTCCAATGGACGCTGTCTTGGTAGATATGCTGGAAATCGCGCATGATGTTTTCCGGCAAGATAAAACATTGGTCCGATTGTTCGTTAAAGAAAATAAACTCCATATGCTTTTGCGGTCCGGGCTGGCCGGTAAAAACCAAATAGCCCTGTTCTTTGCCGGAACCGACAGCCGTCACCTTGCTGTATTGCAGATGTATCCTTCCGCCTCTATGAGGATGAAACCCGGCGGCCTCCTTGTCGAAATTAACCGCCAACGGCTTGCCTGCTCTTAACCAAGCCTGATATTTTTCCTTGCTTCCCGGCCTATTGGCTATGTTTATCCATTCACCGTTGCCGTAATAGTTTTGTAATGAAAAACGCTCTACCCGCGCCATATCGCAAGGGGTAATGGTCCAACGGTCATGTTCAAATTTCAGCCAGCCTGCCCGGCTTTGCGGAATATAGCGATTTTGCCCGCCATCCTTGGTTAACTGTTTTTTATAAAAATCGGCCTGCAAATCGCGCACACCGTAGCGCTTATCATCCACCAGCCGCATTTTGCCGTAGCCGGCAATTTCCAGCACATTCCTAATCATGCCGCGCAAGCTGGAACCGGGAATACCGGCAGTACCGTCCGGGAACATAAAAGGCGTAACGCTGTTCCCGTCTTTAACGCCCATCAACAACGGACTATGATTTTTAACCGTTAACGCCAAACTGCCGCTGACTCCGTCTATAAAGGGCCGGTCATGGCTGGCCTGTTCGGCCCAGTCCGGCAAAACGACGGTTTCCGACAGCGGCACGAAGTTATAAGCCGAGGTAATGCGTTGAATATTGCCGTCTTGTCTTTGTTGTCTGTAGTTTTGGTTCCAGTCTCGTACCGACATTATTCGCCCTCCTCTATTGCCGAAAATCCGGTGAAACGGCTTAGTTCGCGCCGATAACCGTAGTTCGCGTCTTTCCGCCAATACACTTGATAATATAAGCGTTGGTTTTTATCCCGATCATCTAAGCCTTGCTCTTTATCTTCTTTCGTTTCGGGCATTGCGATAAAACTGACGGTTTCCAGAAAACCTTCCTCATCGTCATTAGTCTCGACAATTTCGCTGACTATCCAGCCGCCCGCGCCATCGGGTTTAATATGCAAACTCGCATTGCCGCTGACCAGCTCGCCTTGCAATATCCATCCGTGTTCGGCCCACTGGGCCAAATCGTCGCCGGCTTTATAGCGGATATTTTTCGATTGCAATGTCAGCCAACCGGCTTCGGCGTTAAAGCCGTTAATTCTGCCCACCAAGCCGTCATATTGATCGATAGAAAAACGATCCGTTGCTTGCACTTCTAAGCAGCCGGGACTTAACTCGGGCATATAGCCGTATTGCTGCCTGACTTTGTTATAAATACTTAAGATTTCAGTCATCGCCTGCTCCTATCCAATTGCCGTTGTCCGTCCAGACAATGCTGCCGAAAAAATAGCCGTGGCCTTTAGCGGCCCCTGCACCCAATGCCAGCTTGCCTTCGCACAAATCGCCCAAGGCCCGTTTTAACG
>JBAQYH010000254.1:0-4930 GCA_049299935.1 Methylobacter sp.
GCGACACCTTAACGTTAAATCAGTATAAATCCGACCAACTGCGTAACATCAGTTACTTAATAGCAGTGACGTAGCGCGAGGGAACGAGAAACAAGAAACAAGAAGCAAGAAACAAATCTAACTTTAAAACAATCCTACCTCACCATCGTCCAAAACTTTGTCGTAAACCTCGCGCAAACTGAGTACGCAGTCTATGCTTTCGAGCGGCACAACAGCCTCAAGCCCCACGGCTTCCGTTAATACCCAAACATCCCCTTGCCGCTGATAACGTTCGATACTCGGTTGGTCTTGCGCAACCAACAGGTATTCGCGCAATGAGGGGATTTTACGGTAATGGGCGAATTTTCCGCCCCGGTCGTAAGCCTCGGTGGACGGCGACAGCACTTCAATCAGCAATGTAGGATTGAGCAAGGTATCGACATGCGCATCCTCAAATTCCGGCGTACCGCATGCAACAACGATGTCCGGGTAATGGTAGCTGCGCGCTTCGGCTGCCTTGACGCGCATATCGTTGATATAAGCTTCGCAGGGGCGCTTTTTAAGCTGTATGCCTAGTTCTCGCGCAATATTAACCGTTATCAGGTTATGCGCCCGACTTGCGCCGGTCATCGCATAGATTTGGCCGTCGTGGAATTCGCTTTTACAAGATGCGCTACGTTCCAGCGCTAAATATTCTTCGGCGGTATAGTGAGTGGGAGTAAGTACGGCGGACATGAATCACCTCCTTAAAGGAATAGCTCGATTAGATTTCAAGCATATCATAGCCTTCAACCGCTGTGTGGCGACAATTTAAACCCCATAGTAAGTACTCAGCGTATGCTCGATAGAACACGGATGACACGGATTAAACGGATAAACACTGATTTAAAAACGCAAACAAACCGGGTTTGGACTAAAAATCCGTGTAAATCCGTACTATCTGTGTCATCCGTGTTCCATTTTTCTATGTGCTGAATAGTTACACCCCATAAATCTTACGCTTACGCCAAAACGTCGCCCTGCTCATAGCCAACGAGCGAGCGGCCTGGGTAACCTTGCCGTTACTCTGCTCCAGCGCCTGCCGAATTGCGGCGGATTCTTCTGCCTCCGACAACGGTGTATTTTGCACGGGTTGCGGCTCACTATGTCGCTGTTCCCTGAATTCAGGCGGCAATTCCGAGCAGCGTAACGTCGTCCCCCTGCCCACCGCAAACGCATATTCGACCACATTATGCAGCTCCCGGATATTGCCCGGCCACGCATAGTCCAGCAAAGCGCGCATCGCCTGAGGATCGATTTTTTCTATTCTCCTGAAATTGTCCGCGTTATGCAGCCGGATAAAATGCCAGATCAGCAAGCTTATATCTTCCCTACGCTCCCGCAACGGCGGAATGAAAATGGGCACGACCCTGAGCCGGTACATCAGGTCTTCGCGGAATCGCCCCATTTTAACTTCCTCCCGCAATGATCGATGAGTCGCGGCGACGATGCGCACGTCGACATCAATCGAACGGTCGCCGCCGACCGGGATAAAGTTTCTTTCCTGTATGACCCGCAGCAGCTTGGCCTGCAAGTCCAGCGGCAGTTCGGCCACTTCATCCAGAAACAGGGTTCCGCCGTGCGCGCGCTGGAACAGGCCGCTATGATCTTTAACCGCGCCGGTAAACGCGCCGCGCACATGTCCGAACAGCTCGCTGTCCAACAGGCTGCTGGACAAGGCCGCGCAATTGATCGCCAGAAAAGGCGCATTGCGGCGGCCGCTCAGATCGTGAATGGCCTTGGCCACCAATTCCTTGCCGGAACCGCTCTCGCCCCTGACCAATACCGTCGCCTCCGTTTCCGCGGCATTTTGAATAATCTGGAAAACCGCCTGCATGGCCGGTGAACGGCTTAACAAGCCTTGAAAACCCGGCTTTCCGGGGTCCGGCACGGTAGCCCTGACTGAAACCGCCGGCAAAATCGTGTTTCCCGGCGATTCCGAAACAGGGAGCAGCAGACCCAAGCCACCGGCAAAAACGCCATCCTGGTCATACAAAACCTGGGTAATTTTTTCCAGCTCGATTTTTTGTTGATCTGTTTCCAACGATTTTATGAGTTGCTTTTGATGGCCGCTGCTCTCGGTAACCGCGTATTCTTGCAAACAAGGCTTGCCTGTGACATCCTCGGTTTTCAATCCCGATAACTGCGCCGCGCGTTGGCTCCAGTGGATAACCTGTTGATCCCGGTCGACAATATACAGGCCTGCAACATCGCAAAGAGCCAGCAGTTTTAAGAACAACGGCCGCAACGGCTGGTGCGCCAGCCATTCTGACAAGGGCTCGGGGATCTGTTTCATTTGTTTCATGAGCGTCTCACTGAATCGAATTCGTGTTTCACTGAAACATTATATGAAACAGGCGAAAGGCGCAAGGCAAAAGGCGATAGCTGCGCACTTTAGCGCTGCGCCCTTTGCCTTTAGCCCTTTGCCCTTCGTCTTAACCTTTTGGCACAGGCTTTGCAGTAAGCATATATATCCATAACCCCATCGGAGAGACATCATGCTGTTTAAACAACTATTTGATCAGGAAACCTGGACCTACACCTATTTGATTGCCGATCCGGTCAGTAAGGACGCCATCCTGATCGATCCGGTCAACACCCACATCGATGAATATATTGAATTGCTGGCGACACACGGCCTGCAACTGAAATATTCGCTGGAAACGCATGTTCATGCCGACCATATCACCGCCAGCGGCCTGCTGCGCCAACGCCTGGGCGCGCAAACCGCAGTGAGCGAACTGTGCGGCGCCGCGTCGGCCGACATCCAGATTCAGGACGGCGACATCTTCAAATTTGCAGGCGACGAACAGATCAGGGTCATTGCCACGCCGGGACATACGCGCGGCAGTATTTCCTTTTTATGGCGCGACCGTTTGTTTACCGGCGACTCTTTATTGATCGGCGGTTGCGGACGCACCGATTTCCAGGGCGGCGATGCCGGTGCGCTTTATGACTGCATTACCCAGCGTTTGTTCACCCTGCCGGATGAAACGCTGGTCTATCCGGGCCACGATTACCAACAGCGCTGGGTCAGCAGCATCATGCAGGAACGCACCACCAATCCGCGCTTGGCAGGCAAGACCCGCGAGCAGTTTATCGAGATCATGCTTAACCTGAATCTGCCCAAGCCGCGGCTAATCGATGAGGCGGTGCCTGCCAACCGTTATTGCGGCCTGGATGAAAATGAGCGCCAGGATGCCGTAGCGCTCAGGGACGCAACGCTGCCGCTCCGCGCCACGACCAGAACCGAAGATATGGTCGCCGCCGCCAAGCAACACATTACTGAAATCGATGTCGCCAAATCGAAACAGCTGCTGGCGGAAGGCAATATCGTGCTGATCGATACCCGCGAAGAAAGCGAATACGCCGCCGGGCACGTTGACGGGGCATTATTGATACCGCGCGGCATGCTGGAATTCAAAATCGGCAACATGCCGGAGCTGGCCGACAAATCGAAAGCAGTGCTCATCTACTGCCGCTTGGGCAATCGCTCGGCATTGGCGGCGCAGACCCTACAGCAATTGGGTTACACTAATGTGCTGTCTATGGCCGGCGGATTTGAAGCGTGGAAAAAAAGCCAAACATCGTAAGAAGCCGACTAATAAAGAGAGAATGGGTGCATGGCTTGCCGTGCACCGAAATTTTCCACTCACTACAAACTTAAGAGGAATTTATGTCAAACCAACACTATACCTTGCTAATTATAGGGGGAGGCGCCGCCGGCGTTTCCGTTGCCAACAACATGCGCCGCCAGAACGCCGAGATCGATATTGCGATCGTTGAGCCGTCCGAAGTCCACTATTACCAGCCGGGTTTCACCATTGTCGGCGGCGGCGCGTACACCTTAAAAGAAACCATCCGCAATGAAGCCGACTTGATCCACCCGAGCGTCACCTGGATCAAGGATTATGCGGAAACTTTTCAACCGGACGACAACAGCGTCAGTTTGCGTTCCGGCGGCACCGTCAGTTACGACTATCTGGTGGTCTGCCCCGGCCTGCAACTGGATTGGGACAAGATTGACGGTTTGAAAGAAACGCTGAACAAAAACAATGTGTGCAGCAATTATTCCGCCGAGACCGTGGAATACACCTGGGAATGCATCCAGAATATCAAGGAAGGCACCGCGCTGTTCACCCAACCGCCGATGCCGATCAAATGCGCAGGCGCGCCGCAAAAAATCATGTATCTGGCCGCGGATCGCTTCCGCAAAAGAGGCACGCTGGATAAATTCAATATTGAATTTTTAAATGCCGGCCCTGCCCTGTTCGGCGTGCCGTTTTTCGCCAAAGCATTAAGCAAAGTCGTCGAAGGCTACGGTATTAAAACCAGTTTCAACCACAACTTGGTTGCCATTGACGGCCCGGCCAAAATCGCCACTTTCGAAACCACCGACAGCGAAGGCAACAAGCAACGCATTACCAAAGCGTTCGACATGATTCATGTCACGCCGCCGCAAAGCGCGCCGGATTTCATTAAAAAAAGCCCTCTTGCCAATGCGGCGGGCTGGGTTGATGTCAACCCCAACACCCTGCAACATAATAAATACGGCAATATTTTCGGTTTGGGCGACGCCGGTTCGACACCCAACGCCAAAACCGCCGCCGCTGTGCGCAAGCAGGTTCCGGTCGTGGTCGACAATATTCTTAGCCTGAAAAACAGCAAAGATGTCCAAGGCGGCTATGACGGTTACGGCTCCTGCCCGTTAACCACCTCTCTGGATAAGGTGATGCTGGCTGAGTTTGCCTATGACGGCAGGGTAACGCCTTCCTTCCCGTTACTCGACCCAAGAACACCTCGCTCTATCTGGTGGTGGGGCAAAACCACCGGCTTCCCGTGGTTGTACTGGCATTTGATGCTCAAAGGCTATCGCATCGATATTCCTCATTTGGAATGTTATGCCAAAAAG
>JBAQYH010000255.1:0-1749 GCA_049299935.1 Methylobacter sp.
ACGCTGGAGCGTCTACCACTGCATTCCCACGCCGGAGCGTGGGAACGATGCAGGTTTTTTTCGTGTCTTTCGTGCTTTTCGTGGACAGCGCGTAACAGCAGTAAACAAGCGTTTCAAATGTAGGGCAATTCCTGTTCAAATTCGGCATTCGCCGATTGCGGCAGCCGGTAATATCGTTCAAATTAAACGCATCTAAATTGAGCCCGGCAATTCCAATCCGGCCGGGTAAGTTTTAGGATTTTGGACGATAAGCGCTTTTGCAAATTGAATAAGGTTTTTCCGGTTTCCACGCTACGCGCAGGAACGGGAAATGCCGCTATGACACTGCTTTCGTCCAGTTGATGGAGCTAATTAACCGGGAGTTACTATGTGTATTTGTCTATGTTTTGATGTTTCCAAATCAGAAGTAAAAAAGGCCATCAGAGAAGGTCATGATTCAGTAGAAAAACTGTCCGAGCATATACAGGTCGGCAGCCATTGCGGGGGCTGTATCGGGCATATCGAGGAAATCCTGGAGAAGAAAAAAACCGGCAGTTTCTTGATGTCGTGGGCGTCAAGATAATCCGCCAAGTAAATTTGTACAAGCCGTCTAATTGATAATTCCCCCGTTATAAGTTTTCGCCGTTGTAGGGCGCGCCGTGCGCGCCTTTCCCGATACTTGAAAAACGTTGCCATTCCTTTGGCGCGCACGGCGCGCCCTACTCGATTAAGGATATAGCCAGTAATAACTTCCCGACCGAAAATAGTGGTTTCGGGAAGTTATTTGTAACCAGATCCTAACATCCGTGACGCGCTTCGCCGCGTAAAACCGCCATGCCGTTGCTACCGGTGTCCAGTAAAACGGTGTGCTGATTTTCTTTGATACCCCGATTCACGCCGCGAGTTGAAAACTTCTCCAAATATTACCTGAAGTAGTTCACGCCCTACAAAATTCCGGCAGTCCGCTTGTAGGGCAATTCCTGTTCATATTCGGGGTGCACCGATTGTGAGCCTAGCCTGATAAGTTCAGACTCTTCACCCATTGGATGGCCGCTCCGGATTGTGATATGCCGGCGGGCAAGAATTTATAGCGAATAAAGAGGAGTTAAGCGCATGTCGAAATCCAGTCAAAACCATCGTCTCAAGCTTTACGGCTGGCTGACTGCCGGTAGATGAATATTGCTAATCAAGGATATTGAGGAAATTGCAATATGAAAGAATCGATGGAGTTTTATCGAAATGACTATTGGCTGGCGTATCCATTGCCGGTGTCCGGAGGATTGGGTGCGTTAGGCATTGCGGTATTCAGCGGCTTTGCGGCGAATGGTTTGGTCATGGCGGCCGGCTTGATCGCCGTAACTGCCGGTCTGCATGTCTGGAGCCGGAACCGTTACCGGATATTGTTGCAAACAATCGAACAAGTGCTACTCGACAGTTCCGAATGTAAAAACGAATTAAAAGTCAAAGCATCGCAGGGCGAGCGGAATAAAAACGTCTTGCTGGACTTTACCAAGGAAGTCGAGGCGGAACGACAGCGTATCGAAACGTTACTGACGGATTTAGCGTTGCGTTTCGACGCGTTATCAAGCCGAATCGGCGGGCAGGATCAGGACAGCACGGCACAAGATGAGACTATGCAACATTCCGTCGAAGCACAGATTGCCGATTTAGCCCGGCGTTTCGACGGCCTGCTAAACCGTATCGATCAACCGGCCGTCAGTGAAAAGCCAGGGCAGGGCATCGATGGGCTGGACTCGCTGTGCCAAAAAG
>JBAQYH010000256.1:0-3203 GCA_049299935.1 Methylobacter sp.
GATCTGCAACCCGCCTTATGGCGAACGGTTGGGCGACGAAGAGGAAACAGCCGAGCTGTATAAAAAATTCGGTGAAACCCTAAAAGCGCATTTCATCGGCTGGAAAGCCGCGATGATCATCAGCAACCCGGAACTGGGCTTTCGCTTGGGGCTGCGCTCGCAAAAACCGATCACCCTGTTCAACGGCGCGCTTGAATGCAAGCTGTTGCGGATGGACATTGAAGAACGCAATTTCTTCATCCCCAAGGCCAGAACGCAGGAAGAGCGCATTGCCCAGGTAACCGAGATCAGCAAAGCGCAGGAACAGCGAACTGCTCAAGCATCCGAGACCCGCCCTGCTGCTAACGACTTAAGCAATGTAAAGCCCTCTCCAGATAGAGAAGGAGCCCCCCCTCTTACGTCAACCGTGCATAAAAACGAGCTGGGCGCCGAAATGTTCGCCAACCGGCTCAAAAAGAACCTGAAAAAACTATCCAACTGGGCGAAGAAAAACCATGTCAACTGCTATCGGGTTTACGATGCCGATTTGCCGGAATACGCTGTCGCGGTCGATATTTACCAGGGCGACCAAACCTGGGTCAATGTACAGGAATACGAACCGCCAAAAAGCATCGACCAACACAAAGCCGATCAGCGGCTGGCGGGGCTATTGGCCGAAATACCCCGCGTACTGGGCATCAGCCGCGACCAGGTTTTCCTGAAAATCCGCCGCAAGCAAAAAAGCACCGATCAGTACGAAAAACACGGCGACCAGGGCCGCTTCCACATTATCGAAGAAGGCGGCTGCAAGTTACTGGTGAACTTTGAAGATTACCTGGACACCGGGTTATTTCTCGATCACCGGCCTATACGCCTGATGATACAGCAGCAGGCCAAGGGAAAAACCTTTCTAAACCTGTTTGCCTATACCGGCAGCGCCACGGTCCATGCGGCGGTCGGCGGCGCCAAAGCGACAACCACAGTCGATATGTCCAATACCTATCTCAACTGGGCTAAAAAGAACCTGGCACTGAATATCAACCAAGGCGGACATGAATTTATCCAGGCCGATTGCCTGGAGTGGCTGGAGACTGAAGCTCGACTGGCTAACAGGCACTATGATTTGATTTTCCTCGATCCGCCCACTTTTTCCAATTCGAAGCGGATGGACGCCGTGTTCGATATACAAACCGACCATGTGCAACTGATTAACAATGCAATTTCCTTGCTGTCGCCCGGAGGTGTCCTATACTTCTCCACTAACTTCAGGCGTTTTAAGATCGACAAGCAGGCATTGTCCGATTTGATTGTAGAAGACATTAGCGCGGCAACTATCCCGGAAGATTTTGCCCGCGATCCAAAAATCCATTATTGCTGGAGAATTAAAGAGTGATGCGTAAAGTTAAGATTCTGGTTTCCGGCCGAGTTCAAGGCGTTTATTTCCGTCTTTTCACCCAGAACAAGGCCAAACATTTTAACATCAAAGGCAGCGCAACAAACCTCCCCGACGGCCGGGTTGAAATCATCGCCGAAGCGGGAAGTCTTGCGATTGAGAAATTTGTCAAATGGTGCCATAAAGGCCCGATAACCGCCCGAGTGGATCAGGTTGAAATCACGGAACTTCAACCGGGGGAATTGTTAACGTCTTTTGAAATAAAGTAAAAGGCTAAAGGCTAAAGGCTAAAGGCTAAAGGCTAAAGGCTAAAGGCTAAAGGCTAAAGGCTAAAAAGTTTAGCGGCTTTCCGGAAATAAACAACAATACGTACTGCCAATAAAATACTGATCACCCCTGCATAAATCAACGGCTCGGTATAATCCGACTTAACCAACCAAAAATAATGTACCAGAGCCGTTAACCCCGCCACATACACCAGCCGGTGCAGCGTTAACCAGCTTCGCCCCAATCGTTTCTGCATTTTTTTGGTTGAGGTTACGGCCATAGGCACCAGCAACAAAAAAGTCAGCAAGCCCATCAGGATATAAGGGCTTTGGGGCACCTCGTCTTTAAATGCGTCCCAGGAGAGCGACAAATCCAGCACGATAAAAACCAGCAAATGCAGACTCGCATAAAAAAAAGTAAACAGGCCCATCATGCGCCTAAAGCGCATCGGCCAGCTCTGCCCCGTTAGCGTTTTAATCGGCGTCAGCGACAAACCGATGCACAAAAACCGCAAAGCCCAGTCGCCAAAACCGAAATGCAGGGCTTCTATTGGGTTGGCGCCCAGCTGATCGTTGACCGCACCATAGACCAGCAAGCCAAACGGCAGCAAGCTTAGTAAAAAAACAATAATTTTTATCGCCGCCCAGCCTTTTCTACCGGATGACATCAGAAATACTGCTTCAGATCCATGCCGGAATAAAGCGCCGCGACTTCCGCGCCATAGCCGTTAAACTTTTCCGTTTCGCGCTTCGGGGTAAAAATACCGCTGCCCAGCATCCGCTCACGGCTTTGGCTCCACCGGGGATGGGATACTTCAGGATTGACGTTGGCATAAAAGCCGTACTCGCTGGGAGCGCTTTTATGCCATGCGGTTTCCGGCATATTTTCCGTAAAACGTATTTTGACTATCGCCTTGATGCTCTTGAATCCGTACTTCCACGCCACAATCAAGCGCAACGGCGCGCCGTTCTGGTTGGGCAGCTCATCGCCATACATGCCGGTCGCCATAATCGCTAACGGATGCATGGCTTCATCCATGCGCAAGCCTTCCACATAAGGCCAATCCAAACCATTGTCGCGCTGACCGACCATGATTTCCGGGTTATAAATCGTGGTAAATTCGACAAACTTTGCTTTCGAGGTAGGCTTAAATTGCTTCAACATATCGCCCAATGGAAAGCCTATCCAAGGCACGACCATAGCCCAGGCTTCCACGCAGCGGAACCGGTAAATACGTTCCTGCACGGGATTGTCTTTTAGAATATCTTCCAGATTGTAGACTCCCGGCTTTTCTGTTTCGCCTGCAACCTCCACGCTCCACGGTTTGGTTTTTAAGCCCCTGGCTAAAACAGTCGAATCTTTTTTATTCGAGGAGAACTCATAGTAGTTGGTGTAGTTCGCAACATCCTCACGATCGTTGACAGGTAACTTTGCGGAATAAGGCCCGACCGGCGCATCGGCGTATTTTCCCGTTTCCGCTTGTCCCAAGCCCGGCAGCATAAGCCCCGCCGAAAGCGCAGTCGCCGCTTTAATAAACTCCCGTCGGGATTCAAAAACCGCCCGG
>JBAQYH010000257.1:0-10664 GCA_049299935.1 Methylobacter sp.
CTTCCTGGTTGACGTTAACCGCAAAGTCTTTCAGGCGATTGGCTACAACATCCGCATGGAAGCCGGTATCCAAAGCTGTGAGGAAACGCTGACCACGTTGACCGGTTCGTGCCGGGATTCGGCCTGGTTACTAGTGCAAATATTCCGTCACTTGGGGCTCGCGGCGCGGTTCGTGTCCGGTTACCTGGTGCAGCTGACCGCCGATGTCAAATCGCTGGACGGGCCTTCCGGGCCGGAACAGGATTTCACCGACCTGCATGCCTGGACTGAAGTTTATATCCCAGGGGCCGGTTGGATAGGGCTCGATCCGACCTCCGGTTTATTGGCCGGGGAAGGCCACATCCCTCTGGCTTGTACGCCCGATCCCGCCAGCGCCGCGCCGGTCACCGGCGGCACCGACAAGTGCGAAGTGGCATTCGAGTTCAGCAACACGGTGCTGCGTCTGCATGAAGACCCGCGCGTCACCAAGCCTTATACCGACGAACAGTGGCAGCGTATTGACGCGCTGGGCCAACAGGTTGACCGGCAATTGCTGGCTGACGATGTGCGCCTGACCATGGGCGGCGAACCGACGTTTGTGTCCGTAGACGATATGGAAGGCGCGGAATGGAATGTCGATGCCGACGGCCCGCACAAACGCGAGCGGGCCAATGAGCTGACCAAACGCCTGCGCGACCGGTTTGCAAAAGGCGCGATGCTGCATTACGGACAAGGCAAATGGTATCCGGGCGAGCCGTTGCCGCGCTGGCAATACGGCATTTTCTGGCGCAAAGACGGCACACCGGTTTGGCGAAATCCAGAGCTGCTGGCCGATATTACCCAGGATTACGGCCATAGCGTCGAACACGCCGAAGCCGTTGCCAAGCAAATCGCCTTACGCTTAGGCCTGCAAGCGCGCTATATCAAGACCGCTTTCGAAGACAGCTTTTACTATCTTTGGCAGGAAGGGACGCTGCCGGACAATATCGACCCGTTAACAAGCAACCTGAAAGACCCGATTGAACGCAGGACCTTGATGCAACTGCTGGATGCCGATTTAGGCAAACCGGCTGGATTCGCCTTGCCCGTCAAGTGGGACTGCGTTCAGCAAAAATGGCACAGCGGCCCGTGGGATTTTCGTCGCGGGCAAATGTTTTTGATTCCCGGCAATTCGCCGATGGGCATGCGTTTGCCATTGGGCAGTTTGCCGTGGGTTGCCCCGGACAATCGCGAGACTCAGGAACAACAAAGCCTGTTTGAGGTGCTGCCGGAACTAGGCGATTATTACGGCGAAGTCATGCGCCGCTACAGCCATATCGAGAAAAAACTTAAAACTCACCCCGAGCTCCCGGAGCAGGAACCCGGTGATGATGAAACCATTGAGGTGGAAGTGCCCCATACGGCGGTGTGTGTTGAAGCCCGCGAAGGCCGCGTGCATATCTTCCTGCCGCCGCTGACGGCGCTGGAACATTACCTGGAGTTGATCGCCGCTATCGAAGCTACCGCGGAAAACCTGTCGCTTCCGGTGGTGCTGGAAGGCTATGAGCCTCCGCGCGATTACCGTATAGAGCGCTTGATGGTGACGCCCGATCCCGGCGTGATCGAGGTCAACATTCATCCGTCGAAAACCTGGCCGGAATTGGTCGAAAAAACCACCGCGCTTTATGAGCAAGCGCACCAAGTCAGGTTGGGCACGGAAAAATTTATGCTCGATGGCCGCCATACCGGAACCGGCGGCGGCAACCATATCACCATGGGCGCCGAGACGCCCGCCGACAGCCCGTTGCTGCGCCGCCCCGACTTGTTGCGCAGTCTGCTGACCTACTGGCAGCATCATCCCGGCTTGTCGTACTTGTTTTCCGGCATGTTCATCGGCCCGACCAGCCAGGCGCCGCGGGTTGATGAGGGCCGGGATGAAAAGCTCTATGAACTGGAAATCGCCTTCCAGCAAATGCCGGAAGGCGAGACGCCCGCGCCCTGGCTGGTGGATCGCCTGTTGCGGCACTTGCTGACCGACATCACCGGCAACACGCACCGTTCCGAGTTTTGCATCGATAAACTGTATTCACCGGACAGCTCGACCGGGCGTTTGGGCATACTGGAATTGCGGGCCTTTGAAATGCCGCCTCATGCCCGGATGTCGTTGGTGCAAACCTTACTATTGCGGGCGCTGATTGCGTGGTTTTGGCGCGAACCCTACAAAAACGATTTAATCCGTTGGGGTACGGAACTGCATGACCGCTTTATGCTGCCGCATTATGTCCGCGAGGATATGAAGCAGGTCGCCAAAGACCTGCAACGGGCCGGGTACGGTTTCGAACTGGAATGGCTGGAACCGTTTTTCGAATTCCGCTTTCCCCGTTACGGCAACACGATGATCGACGGCATCGACCTGGAAATGCGCTTTGCGATTGAACCTTGGCATGTGTTGGGCGAAGAAGTCGGCAGCACCGGCACCGCGCGTTATGTGGATTCGTCGGTCGAGCGGGTGCAGGTCAAGGTGACCGGCTTTACCGAAGGGCGTTATGTGTTAACCTGTAACGGCAGGCGCTTGCCGTTACGCAACACCGGCCGCAAAGGCGAATATGTGGCCGGTGTGCGCTATCGCGCGTGGCAACCGCCTTCGGCGCTGCATCCGACGATCAGCCCGCATGTGCCGTTGGTGCTTGATGTGATCGACACCTGGAACGGGCATTCGGTCGGCGGCTGCACTTATCATGTCGCCCATCCCGGAGGCCGGAGTTACGATGCGTTTCCGGTGAACAGCTACGAAGCCGAGGCGCGGCGGGTCACCCGCTTTTGGGATTTCGGCCACACGCCCGGCGTGATCGAGCGGCCGCCGGTAATCTTGCCGACTGCAGCTAACGCCGATCTACAGGACATAGTAAAATTTAGCGTTAACGAAGTCGCGCCAAGACCGATGTCGCCGCCGATTGAGGAGCCAAGTCAGGAATATCCGTTTACAATGGACTTGCGGCACCGGGGCGGGTAGTGCCTGAATGTGCAAAATATGGCTGATTCTGCTCGTTCCCAAGCTCAAGCTTGGGAACGCAGTAGCGAAGCTCCAGCTTCGCGTGTCGGGAAGCTGGAGCTTCCAGAACGTGGGTTCCCAAGCTTGAGCTTGGGAACCAGCAGACCAGCAGAACTTTGTGTTCTCTGTGTTCTTCGTGGTGAAATAACAAAATAAAATTAACTGATGGTAAGTTCCACCAGCTTTGGAGATTTATTCAAATGACCGATAAATTAAAGCAGTTACCTCCGGCCGTTCTGACGCTGGATAACCAGCGTTACGAATTACCGACTCTGATTGGAGTTGAGGGTGAAAAAGCCATCGATATTTCCAAGTTGCGTAGTCGAAGTCATTACGTGACCCTGGACGAAGGCTACGGCAATACCGCCAGCTGTGAAAGCGCCATCACCTATATTGACGGCGAAAAAGGCATACTGCGTTATCGCGGTTATCCTATTGAGGAATTGGCCGAACATTCGCGTTTTGTTGAGGTGGCTTATCTGCTGCTGAATGGCGAGCTGCCTAACAGCCGGCAATTACTGGAGTTTTCGACCAACCTTAACGAGTCTTCGATTATTCACGAAGACATGCATCATTTTTTTAACGGCTTTCCGCGCGGCTCGCACCCCATGGGTATTTTGGCGACCATGGTCGCGTCGTTATCGACGTTCTACCCGATTCCCGACCGGCTCGATGCTGCGACGGAACAGCAAATTGTTATCAATTTAATCTCCCAGGTGCGCACTATCGCGGCTTTTTCCTACAAGAAATCGATTGGCGAACCGCTGGTTTATCCGTCCTACAAGCTCAAGTATGTGCGCAACTTCCTGAACATGATGTTTTCATCGCCGGTGCGCGATTATCAATTGGATGAAGATATCGTCAGGGCCATCGATATGTTCCTGATCCTGCATGCCGACCATGAGCAAAATTGCAGCACCTCTTCGGTGCGTACCGCCGGGTCGAGTATGGCGAATGTGTATGCGGTGGCTTCGGCGGGTATTTCGGCGCTTTGGGGGCCGCGCCATGGCGGGGCCAATCAGCAGGTGATACAGATGCTTGAACAAATACATGCGAGCGGCGGCGACGGCACTGAGTTTATCAATCAGGCCAAAGACAAAAACTCACCCAGCCGGCTGATGGGTTTCGGCCATCGCGTGTATAAAAACTTCGACCCCCGGGCGATGGTATTAAAGAAGCAATGCGACAAATTATTCGACAAAGCGGGCGTTAGCGATCCTTTGTTCGATATTGCCCGGAAGCTGGAAGAAATTGCGTTAAAAGACGATTATTTCATTTCCCGGAAACTGTATCCCAATGTTGATTTTTACTCCGGCTTGATCCTCCGGGCCGCAGGCATACCGACCAATATGTACACGGTATTGTTCGCTATCGGCCGGATGCCCGGCTGGCTGGCCCACTGGCGGGAAATGCTGCACGGAGAGCAGGTGGTCATTACCCGTCCCCGCCAGATCTATGTGGGCGAGCCGTTACGTCACTTTCAAGATATTGAACAACGGTCTTAGAAAAACATGGTCAATTCTTTTGATGAATTCATTATTGGAAATAACCTAAAAAGTAACAAGGCCCCGTCGTGAACGAATCAGCCAACGACATTGGCGCGCAGTTTTACGCCACCCAACTTGGCGTTTACGATGAGATGGTTGCCAAAGAACATAAGGTGCTGCCTCACTGGGAGCGCTTTATGGGTTCCATTTCGGCACTGGGCGGCGAACAGCTGGAGTTGTGCCGACGTGAAGCCCAGCGCCTGTTAAGGGAAAACGGCGTTACCTACAATGTTTACGGCGACACGCAAAAACTCACCCGGCCCTGGCGGCTCGATCCTGTTCCGCTACTGATCGGCAGTGAAGAATGGTTGCATATTGACGCCGGTCTTACACAACGGGCCGAGCTGCTCGACCTGATTCTAAAAGACATCTACGGCAAACAACAGCTGCTGAAAAAAGGCCTGTTACCCAGTGAACTGGTGTTGGCGCATGACGGCTTTTTGCATCCTTGCGTGGGTACGTTGCCTGATCGGCAGCGCCAACTGATCGTTTATTCGGCCAATCTTGCCCGCGGTCATAACGGCCGTATGTGGGTATTGGATGATCGCAGCCAGGCACCTTCCGGCGCCGGTTATGCGTTGGAAAATCGCACCGTGATGACGCGGGTGCTGCCGGACATTTTTCGGGAAACGCAAGTGCATCGGCTGTCCGGTTTTTTTAAGGCGTTGCGGAAGGGGTTGATGGATTTGGCCCCGATGAAAGAAGACCCGCGGATTGTCATACTGACGCCGGGATCGCTCAATGAAACCTATTTTGAGCACGCCTATTTATCGTCTTATCTGGGTTTTTCCCTGGTCCAGGGCGACGACCTGACGGTGCGCGACGGCCGCGTCTGGCTTAAATCGCTGGACGGCCTGCAACCGGTCGACGTTATTTTGCGCCGTGTTGACGATTCTTTCTGCGATCCGTTGGAACTGCGCAGCGCTTCCCGTTTGGGTGTGGCTGGACTGCTTGAAGCCGTGCGCCGAAACAACGTTGCTATTGCCAATCCTTTAGGCAGCAGCGTTTTGGAAAATCCGGGATTGTTGGCGTTTTTACCGAGACTCTCGCGGTATTTTTTAAACCAGGAATTGCTGCTGCCTTCGGTTGCCACGTGGTGGTGCGGGCAGCGCCGGGAGCGTGATTTTGTGCTGCAAAATTTTGACCGGCTGGTTATCAAGCCGATCAATCGCAGTTCAGGGAATTATGCTCTTTTTGGCGGCCTGTTAAGTGCCAAGGAAAAAGAGCTGTTGCGCGCCGCGATCATCGCCAAGCCGCATTGTTATGTCGGCCAGGAGCATGTCAGTTTTTCTACGGTACCGGCGTTTGTCGACCATCATATCGAACCCCGGTTTGCAGTGTTGCGGAGCTTTGTGGTTGCCGGCGGCGACGGCTATCAAGTGATGCCCGGCGGCCTGACCAGGGTTGCCCGCCGGCAGGACGATTTTATCGTGTCGAATCAGGCTGGCGGCATCAGTAAAGACACTTGGGTGTTGGCGGATGAACCGGACCGACAGGTCAGTTTGTGGTTTCAGCCCGGCCGGGATGTGGTTTTATCTGCGGCCTCGGAACCTTTGACGAGCCGCGCCGCCAATAACCTGTTTTGGGTCGGAAGACATCTGGAGCGTATCAAGGCGGCCACTCGCTTGATGCGCACGATACTGCTCAAGTTGACGGAAACCCCGGAGCCTAACGATCCGCTGGGCAGCCAGAGCCTGGATGTATTATTGTGTGCGATGACCCAGGTAACCGGTACCTATCCGGGGTTCATCCAGAGCAATACGTCGCTGTTGAAAGAGCCGCAGCATGAATTGCTGGCCTTGGCTAAAAATGTCCAGCGCGCAGGAACGCTGGCGGCCAACATCCAGGCATTTGCCCAAACGGCCTTCAGTATCCGCGATGTCTGGTCGCAGGATACCTGGCGTTGCGTCGATAATATTCAACGGCGCTGGCAGCAACGGGTGGTGAATAGCGATTGCGACCTGGAACAACTGCAAAAACACCTGGACGATTTAATCACCGGTTTTGTCGCATTTATTGGCCTGACTACCGAAAGCATGACCCGTGAAGCAGGCTGGCTGATGCTGGACAGCGGCCGTCGCTTGGAGGGGGCGCTGACATTGGTTTCGTTGCTGCGCGCCACGGTGGTGCCGCGTCATGAAGCCGCATTGCAGAATCAGCTGCTGGAAGCGGTATTGGTCTCCACCGACAGTTTGAGCATTTATCGGCGCCGCTACCGCTCCTATATCCAGTTGCCGATGGTGCTGGAATTATTGCTGGTGGATGAAACGCACCCGCGGTCGTTGGCCTATCAGTTGTGTCAGTTGTCCAGCCATATCGGCGCGCTGCCCAGGGAGCGCGGCAAGGGCCAGTTGAGCGAAGAAGAACGTTTGATACTCAGGACGTACACCGATTTGCGCCTGGTTAAGGTACCGGAATTGCTTAAAGTCGATGACGGGACCATGATTTACGTCGAGCTGGAAAGCGTTTTATCGACGATGACGGAGCGCTTATGGCGGCTTTACGAAGTGCTTGCGCAAGCCTATTTCAGTCATTCTCAAGGGCCGCAATTGATGACGCCGACCCAATCGGAGGATGAACTGTGAAGTACCGTATTACCCACAGCACTCTGTATCAATACAGTCAGTTGGTCGGCCTGTGCCAGAACGAAGCGAGATTGCAACCCCGCGATTTTTGGCGTCAGCAATGTCAAAGCAGCCGTTTTGATATTAGTCCCGAGCCTGGCGATTTTCACGAACGCCGGGATTTTTTCGGCAATCGCGTCGCTTATTTCGCCATACAGCAAGCGCATCAACGCTTGATGGTCACCGCCGTCAGCGAAGTCACGGTATTTCCCAGGCAAAGTTGTGACGATTTGGCTAATTTAACGGCTTGGGAGCAGGTGCGCGACCAACTGCAAGGAAGCCCAGGGCAAACGCAGCAGCAAGACGGCTATGACGAGTTACTGGATGCCAAGCTGTATGTGCTGGATTCGCCGATGGTGACCGCCGGCGCCGAACTGGCCGATTATGCGCGAAGTTCATTTTTGCCCAATCGGCCGTTAGTGCAAGTGGTGGCGGATTTGATGCAGCGCATCCATGCGGATTTTACTTACGCGCCGAGCAGTACCACGATTGCCACGCCGTTATCCGATGTGCTGCATTTTCGCCGCGGCGTGTGCCAGGATTTTGCCCACTTGGCGATCGGTTGCTTGCGTTCCTTCGGTATTGCCGCGCGTTACGTCAGCGGTTATGTGGAAACGCAGCCCGAGCCGGGCAAACAACGATTGGTCGGGGCGGATGCTTCGCATGCCTGGTTTGCAGTCTATGTGCCGGGCGCCGGTTGGCTGGAGTTCGATCCCACCAATAATAAATTGCCGTTCGATCAACACATCACCTTGGCGTGGGGGCGCGATTATACGGATGTTACTCCGTTAAAAGGCATCGCCTTTGGCGGGGGGCAGCATACTTTATCGGTGTCAGTGGATGTGCTTAGATTGTAATTTTATTCACCACGAAGAGACAAAACTTCGTGTCCTTCGTGTCTTCGTGGTGAAAATTGCTTTTTAAGTTTTTATTGGCCTTGCTTTATTGGATAATGGCTTAAAAGTATCTTTAAACACAACAAACGAACGTTTTTATGACTTATTGTATTGCTGCTTCTATAGACGATGGGCTTCTTCTTGTTTCCGACTCAAGGACCAATGCCGGTATCGATAACGTCAGCACCTACGGCAAAATGCATGCCTTTAAAACCAACGATGACCGCAAGATTGTTTTACTGTGCGCGGGCAATCTTGCTACCACCCAAGCCGTTTTGGAGCAGCTGCACCGCGATAAAATCAAGAATGCCGGCGTCAATATCAATAATGTCGAGTGCTTGTCCGAGGCGGCCGCCTATCTGGGCCATGTCAGCGTCGAAAAACAAAAGCAGCATATTAATTCGGAAGGGCAATCGGCATTCAATCCCTCTGCCAGTTTTATTTTGGCCGGTCAAATCGGTGACGAGCCGCACGGCGCTTATATGGTTTATGCCGAAGGCAACAGCATAACCAGTTCAGCCAATACGCCTTTTTTGCAAATCGGCGAGAGTAAATACGGCAAGCCGATACTGGATCGTTTTCTTAAATTGGACTCCTCAATCGACGAAGCGGCGCGCTGCTGTTTGGTTTCAATGGACTCGACCATCCGCAGTAACGCCAGTGTCGGGGCGCCGGTAGAAATGCTGATTTACCGCAAAAACAGTTTCAGCTTTGACGAGTATTATTGCTTTGACGGCGATGACGATTATCTGCTGCAACTCCGGCGCAGTTGGGAAGCCAAGCTTCGTGAAGCGATAGGCGCATTGCCGAGCCTTAATAAAGAAGCGGTTAAAGTCATGCGGGTTGATTTATAAATTGAAAACAGGAAAATCAGTATATGCTTTTCCTGAGAGGTTTTGTTCTCTTGCCAGTCATTCGGGCATGGGATTGTTCCCTGTAGGGCGCGCCGTGCGCGCCTTAGCTGCCACCACCTATCAAGGCGCGCACGGCACGCCCTACGTATGTTTTGTTTGAACTCTTCACAGGTCAAAATAGTTAATCGCGCCAATCAACGGTGTGCGCGGGTTTAATGATAATTTCACCGGGATTTTATCGAGCAGCGGGAGAAAACGGCCTTTAGCTTTAAACGCCCGAATAAAGTTACCGTCCTGCATGGCGGGTAGTATTTTCGGGCCTATGCCCCCGCCGATAAACACCCCGCCTGTGGCAAGCGACTTTAACGCCAAGTTGCCTGTTTCAGCGCCATAGAGTTCCACAAAAAGCCTTACCGCCTCTGCGCATAAAGGGTCTTCACCGGAAACTCCCAGGCCGGAAATAACGGCATTCCTGTCAATGCCGCTATTGCTATCGGGAACATCAGGGCAGGGCGGGGCAAATCTCTGATCGCAGAGAAAATCATACAGATGGCTGAAGCCGATCCCCGACAGGATGCGCTCGCAACTGACATGATCGGGATAAATTTTTCTAAGATATGCCGACAGCTGATCCTGCCTGGCATTTTGAGCTGCGAAGTCACTGTGGCCGCCTTCGGTAGCCATAGGATAGTGTTTGTTGCCGTCCCAATACAGGACGGCTTCGCCCAAGCCGGTTCCAGCCGCTATGACGGCGATATTGCCCGGCTGAATTTCCGCATTGGGATTTAATTCGACCAGGTCGTGTTCAGGCAGATACAACATGCCCAGCGCCATCGCTTCCAGGTCATTCAGGAGCTTCACTTTCGGGGTGCCCAGTTTTATTTTCAGCGCTGTAGCATCCAGCAGCCACGGCAAATTAGTGGTTTGGCAACGTTGATTGACGACGGGGCCTGCAACGCCGAAACACGCCGACTTGATAGTCATGCCTACAGGTAAAAAGGCGGTCAAAATATCATCGAATTCCGGGTATTGCCGGCTTGGGTAGGTTTGCTCCTGTAAGCATGTCAGTGAGCCGTTGGTATCTCGGGTCAAGATGGATAATACCGTTTTTGTTCCGCCTATATCGCCTGCCAGTATCACGATGAACTCCTGTTTGATTATTAACTGATGTTACGCAGTTAGTCGAATTTATGCTGATTTAACGTTAAGGTGTCGCTAGCGCGACGGTTATTTGAATCGGGTTCTCGCACCCGAAGGCGAGTTACTTTCTTTTGCTTCGCCAAAAGAAAGTAACCAAAGAAAAGGCGACCCGGTTGCCGCTTGCGTCCTGCGTTCCTCGCCTTCGCCGGGGGCTGCCAGAAGGGCCATCCCTGGCCCTCTGGCAACGCGCTGCATCCATGCAGTGCCCCTACGGGCTATTCCCGGTGAAAGCTCCGGTACTCGGCGCGGCATCCGGGATTGGGTTCCTACCAGCGGCCGGTCTTCTTCGTTTTTCTCGTTCCCACGCGTTGCGCTCGTCGTTATACACAAGTCTATAAAAGCACGTCATTCCGGCAGGGATTGCCGGAAACCAGATCACAAGGATGTGAATGCTCGTCATTAGGCAATTTCGCGTAGCAAAGGTTGTTGCCAGCTTGGACATTGCCATCCATGGCTTCTCGGCAATTGCTCCATGCATTGCTCTACCTCCTGCATCCGTGCAGTCGTGGATCCCGGCACAAATCCGTCTGGAA
>JBAQYH010000258.1:0-14905 GCA_049299935.1 Methylobacter sp.
ATACGACACTGGGTTCATCGGTAGGTGAGTTGTATGGGCGAATCACCTGTTTCGGCAGCGGGGATTTTTCATCCGCCATTCCGGTCGCTCAAGGCATGGAAAACAGCATACTGGGCTGGCTGTCGGAAACGCAGATCAACCTGGCCCGGATCGATGCCCAGCGCAAAGAGGCTGAAGCAAGGAATCTGCGCATGACCCAGCTTTATGCCGCCTTGAGCCAGTGCAACCAAGCCATTGTGCGCTGTAACAATGAACAGGAGCTGTTTCCGCAAATTTGCCGTGACGCGGTAACCTTCGGCGGCATGAAGATGGCGTGGATAGGCATGTTGGACGAACAAAGCAATCAGCTTAAGTCGGTTGCGACTTGCGGCAGCGGTACGGAATATCTGGAAGGGATTCAAATATCGACTGATGAAAACGAGCCTGCCGGGCGCGGCCCAATCGGGACAGCCATGCGCGAAGACCGTCCTTTCTGGTGCCAGGATTTTCAGCATGATCCGGCAACCGCGCCTTGGCGCGAGCGTGGGCTAACGTTCGGCTGGGAGTCTTCAGCCGCGCTGCCTTTGCACAGAAACGGCGCGGTCATCGGGGTTTTCTCTCTATACTCCTCCGAAATAAATGCCTTTGATCAAATTGCACGCAACCTGCTGATTGAAATGGCGATAGACATAGACTACGCACTGAACAGCTTTGAGCGCGAGGCGCAGCGTAAACAAGCGGAAAGTTCGCTCTCGGCTTCACACAACCTGCTTAAGACTATCATCGACACGGCGCCCATTCGCGTGTTCTGGAAGGATAAGGAATTGCGCTACATGGGGTGTAATCCCGCTTTCGCCAGGGATGCGGGAGAAATGTCGGCGCAAGACATGGTCGGCAAGGACGACTTCCAGTTAGCCTGGAAAGAACAGGCGGAATTCTATCAGGCCGATGACCGGCGCGTCATGGATTCAGGCGTTCCTCAACTTTTCTTTGAAGAGCTGCAAACAACGCCTGCTGGAAAAAACATCTGGCTGCGCACATCTAAAGTGCCGCTTAAGAATGAGGCTAACGAAACCATCGGCGTACTGGGTATTTACGAAGACATAACCGAGCAAAAGCGCACCGAGGAGCGGATTCACTATCTGGCAAATTTCGACCCGCTCACCGGCTTGCCGAACCGCACCCAACTGAATGATCATCTTAAATATTCTCTCAGTCTAGCCAAACGCAGCAACCGTCATTTGTCGTTAATGTTTCTTGACCTGGACCATTTCAAAGACATCAACGACACGCTCGGCCATAGCGTCGGCGATGCCTTGTTGATCGAATTGGCCAAACGCCTGCGCTTGCTGCTGCGCGAGGAAGACACAGTGACGCGATTGGGCGGGGACGAATTCATTTTGCTGCTGCCCGGGATCGATGCACTTGGAGCGGCGCAGATTGCGCAAAAGTTACTGGATGCCATGGCCGAGTCCTATCGGATTGAACACCATGACTTGACGCTGACGGCCTCGATCGGCATTGCGCTCTATCCGGGAGACGGCGAGGATCCTGAAATGCTCTCCAAGAGTGCAGATACCGCCATGTACCGCGCCAAGCAGGAAGGACGCCAATGCTACCGATTCTTTACCCAGGAAATGCAAGCGCATTCGGAACGCAATCTGCAATTAGTGAATGCCCTGCACCATGCGCTGGAGCGCGACCAGTTACATATCCATTACCAGCCGCAGGTATCCATGCAAGACGGGCGCATCATCGGGGCGGAGGCCTTGTTACGCTGGCGGCATCCTGAACTTGGCATGGTGTCTCCGGCGGAATTCATCCCTGTCGCGGAAGGCAGCGGGCTGATCCTGCCGATCGGCGAATGGGTATTAAGGTGCGCCGTGCGCCAGGCAAAAATCTGGTTAACGGATGGCTACGCTCCGCTGGTTATGGCGGTGAACCTGTCTGCGGTGCAGTTTCGCCACCCCGATCTGCCGGAGCTGGTCACGCGCATACTCGACGAAGAAGGTTTGCCGCCGGAATACCTGGAACTGGAGTTGACCGAAGGCGTGGCGATGCACAGCCCGCAAGATGTCATCGCTGTGATGAATAATCTGCACGAGCGCGGCGTTCGCATGTCGATCGATGATTTCGGTACCGGCTATTCCTCACTGAGTTATCTGAAAAAATTCAAAGTGTACAAACTCAAGATTGACCAATCCTTTGTACGCGACATCAGCACCGACCCGGAAGACAAGGCTATCGTCAGCGCCATTATCAGCTTGGCGAAGGGTCTTGGCCTGCAAACCATTGCCGAAGGCGTGGAAACGGTAGGGCAACTGGAATTCCTGCGCAAACAGGGTTGTGATGAGATCCAGGGTTATCTATTCAGCAAGCCCGTACCTATTGAGCAGTTTGAGACGTTACTGAAACAGGGCCTTACGCAAAAAGATAAATAGAACAACCGATAAGTCTAAAAACCTAACCATTGATTCTGTTTTTTGTGTTTTTGCTGTAGCGCTACAGGATGACAGCCCCCTCACCCGTCCTGATATTTTTAAACGCCATAATATTAATTGTCCCAAAAGTTTTTGCACGTTTTCCATTGGAAGTTTGGCGAAACTTTTGTGGGCGCACTAGAGACGCGGTTTACCGCGTCTTTTGAGGATGCTCCGTATAATCCTAAGAATACTACGAATTCAGACGCGATAAATCGCGTCTCTACAGGTTAGACCCATTGGGAATTCCCGGTTCCCAATTGATGTGAGAACTTTTGGGACGATTAATGCTTGCCGATTTGTTATCTCCCTTGCCGAAACAATCCGCTTGAAAACAGTCGGACTATCCCCCATGTTAGCAGTAACTTAAAAACTCTTTAATGAGGTAAAAATTATGCGAATGGACAAATTAACCAGCATGTTTCAAACGGCATTGGCCGATGCACAAAGTATGGCCTTGGGCAAAGACCATCAGTTCATCGAACCGATCCACCTGATGCTGGCCTTGCTGGATCAACAAGGCGGCAGTATCAGGCCGCTGCTGGCCCAGATGGGCATCAACACGCAGTTGCTGCGTACCGAGCTGGTTAGGGAGCTGGATCGTCTGGCAACGGTGAGCGGCTCCGGCGGCGATGTGCAGCTTTCCAACGAATTATCCCGATTATTGAATTTAACCGATAAGCTGGCGCAAAAACGCAACGACAAATTCATCTCCAGCGAACTGTTTTTATTGGCGGCTTTTGATGAAAAAGGGGTGCTTCAGGACCTGCTTAAAAAAGCCGGAGTCACCAAACAGGCGGTGGAAAAAGCCATCGACGCGATGCGCGGCGGCCAGCCGGTCGACGATGCCAATGCCGAGGAACAGCGTCAAGCCTTGAAAAAATACACCATCAACCTGACCGAGCGCGCCGAACAAGGCAAGCTGGACCCTGTGATCGGACGGGATGACGAGATACGCCGGACCATCCAGGTCTTGCAGCGGCGCACCAAGAACAACCCGGTGTTGATCGGCGAGCCGGGCGTCGGCAAGACCGCGATTGTCGAAGGTCTGGCGCAACGCATCGTCAACGGCGAAGTGCCGGAAGGCATCAAGGGCAAGCAGGTGCTGGCGCTGGATATGGCGGCGCTGATTGCCGGAGCCAAGTTTCGCGGCGAATTCGAGGAACGCCTGAAAGCGGTGTTAAACGATCTGGCCAAACAGGAAGGGCAGGTGATCTTGTTTATCGACGAGCTGCACACCATGGTCGGTGCGGGCAAGGCGGAAGGCGCAATGGATGCCGGCAATATGCTGAAACCGGCGCTGGCGCGCGGCGAATTGCATTGCGTGGGTGCTACGACCTTGGACGAATACCGCAAATATGTCGAAAAAGATGCAGCGCTGGAGCGCCGTTTCCAAAAGGTATTGGTCGATGAGCCGTCGGTCGAAGACACGGTCGCGATCTTGCGCGGCCTGAAGGAAAAGTACGAGGTGCATCACGGCGTCGATATTACCGACCCGGCCATTATTGCGGCGGCAAACCTGTCGTATCGTTATATCTCCGACCGGCAGCTGCCGGACAAGGCTATCGACCTGATCGACGAGGCGGCCAGCCGCATCCGCATGGAAATCGATTCCAAACCGGAGGAAATGGACAAACTGTACCGGCGCTTGATCCAGTTGAAAATCGAGCAGGTCGCTCTGCAAAAAGAATCCGATGCCGCATCCAAAAAACGTCTGGAAATCCTGGAAGAAGAAATCGCCGACCTGGAAAAAGAATATTCCGACCTGGAAGAAATCTGGAAGGCCGAAAAAGCCTCGTTGCAGGGTTCTGCATCGATCAAGGAAAAGCTGGAACAGGCCAAAACCGAACTGGAAGCGGCCAGCCGTTCCGGCGATCTGGCGAAGATGTCCGAGTTGCAGTACGGCATTATCCCCGCGTTGGAAAAGCAGCTGCATTCAGCCGCACCGGCTGAAACACAGAAAATGACTTTGTTGCGCAACAAGGTCACCGAAGAAGAAATCGCCGAGGTGGTGTCGAAATGGACCGGCATTCCGGTGTCGAAAATGATGGAGGGCGAGCGCGACAAGCTGTTGCATATGGAAGAGCAGCTCAGCAAGCGGGTGGTCGGCCAGGAGGAAGCTCTGAAAGCGGTCAGCAACGCGATCCGCCGTTCCAGGGCCGGGTTATCCGACCCCAATCGTCCGAACGGTTCGTTCCTGTTTCTGGGACCGACCGGCGTCGGCAAGACCGAGCTGTGCAAGGCGCTGGCCGAGTTCATGTTCGACACGCCCGATGCGATGGTGCGCATCGACATGTCCGAGTTTATGGAAAAGCATTCGGTGGCGCGCCTGATCGGTGCGCCTCCGGGCTATGTCGGTTATGAAGAAGGCGGCTATTTGACCGAACTGGTCCGGCGCAAACCGTATTCGGTCATCTTGCTGGACGAAATTGAAAAAGCCCATCCCGATGTGTTCAACATCCTGTTGCAGGTGCTGGACGACGGCCGTTTGACCGACGGACAGGGCAGGACCGTCGATTTCAGGAACACCATCATCGTGATGACATCTAACCTGGGTTCAGACATTATCCAATCGCTGTCGGGCGAAGCGCTCTATTCGGTCATGAAAGCGTCGGTCATGGACATCGTCAGCACCAAATTCCGTCCCGAATTCATCAACCGGATTGACGAAGCGGTGGTGTTCCATTCATTGGGCCGCGGACAGATTCGCAAAATTTCCGAAATTCAAATCGACTACCTGCGTAAACGTTTGCAGGACCGTGAGATCGGCTTTGAGATTTCAGAAGAAGCGCTGGATTTGTTAGGCGAGGCGGGATTCGACCCGGTTTACGGCGCAAGGCCGATGAAACGCGCCATCCAGCAACAGCTTGAAAATCCGCTGGCGCAGCAGATTTTGGCAGGCAATTTTGTTGCCGGGGATACCATTAAAGTCGATGTTGACCATGAGACGTTGCGGTTTTTGAAGGGGTGATGCTCGGCAGATTGGGTTGCGCAAAAATACAGCCCAAATTTCCTAAGCCGGACGGGGCATGTTTGCCCCGTTCGAAACGATTTGCCAAGATTTCGGGGTAAATTGACGTTCATCGGCATAAAGGTCATACTTTGAAAAAGCAATTTAATACGGGTGTCGATATGAAAGCGACCGCAAAAGACCTTAGAATTCATTTAAAAGGGCTGCTTGACGCTGTCAGCAAGGGGGAAGATGTCGTCATCACTTTCAGGGATAAATCTTGCGCCAAGCTTGTGCCTTATGAAAAAACCGATAAGTCGGCTGATGTGGATAGCAAGAATGATTTGTTCGGGATATGGGCGGATCGCACCGATATTGAATCTGTAGAAGAGTATATGCAGAGCCTGAGAAAAGGCAGCTCCCTTTTAGGCTGCTCGAAAATAACTTTTATTTAACGCAGGGGGCCTCATGATTTTCCATATAACACTCGAACCGGCCGAAGACGGCTGGATCATTGCCGAATGCCCTGCACTGCCAGGGTGCGTTTCGCAAGGCAAAGATCAAGAAGAAGCCTTGGTTAATATCAGAGAAGCAATTACCGCTTGGTTGTGGGCCGAGGATCAAAAAGCGGTTTCCGCTTTGCAACAAAACGGCACTCAAAAACTGGCGCAGATTATGGTAACCGTTTAGTTCATGGGTAAACTCGGCAATATTTCCGGCAAGGATGCGGCCAAGGCTTTCGAGAAAGCGGGTTGGCAAACCATCGGACAAGTCGGAAGCCATCGTGTTTTGATTAAGTCCGGCGTACGCGTCAATTTATCTGTCCCTTAACACAAGGAACTTTCAATCGGTACGCTTCGCGCTCTTATTCGGAATGCGGGTATGACCGTCGAAGAATTTCTGAAGCTGCTTTGATTGCTGATGCAGGCTAAAAATTGGCTTTAAATTTGTCCCAAGCCAAAGAGTTGCAACTCCCGCCCTGCTGAGCTAATTTCAAGACAACAGCCATTCGCCTGATTGCGAAATTGCCCGATACATACTATCCGGTGCAAGATCGATTTCATCGCTCCATGATACAAAACCATCAGTTACTTTAAGCTGGTTAAAAAAAACCGGATTTTTGAGTTTTTCAAACACTCCGTAAAGATAAGACGGCAAAAACCGAACCTTTCCGCTTAAACCATCCGAAAAACGAACCTCAAAGGCCAATTCGCCAATGACTCGCGCTTCAATAACGTCGTAATACATAAAAACTCTCCATTTAGGGTAATGGCTCTATTTTATCCGGCTGCTGATAAATACGGCATTTATCCCAATCGCTCAATAATTCGTCACGATGTAATTCCGCCCAATCCAAAACCAAGTTAAGCGCACGCCGTGGCAACGTATCTTCTATTATCTCAAGTGTATGAACCGACTGAGTTAGGCTAAGAGCAGACGGACAATTGATATGCGTAAAGCTGTCTGAAAACTGTTTCTCTTGTCTGATTTGCATATTATCCAGTTTAATCCTTGATATTTTTAAACTAAATTCATTTCAGATTTAAGATTGAAAACGATACACTGTGCCCACTATCCTTTGCTTTCGCTCAGTTTATAACGCTAAGTAATTGTGTGTTATAGGGGCTAAAGCTAAGATGATCGCTATAGAAAAATAGAACTGCATGATTTTATGCGTAAATTATAAATCTAATTATGTCCGAGCCGCAGAATACACATCTTCATCAAATTAAACTTAAAGGGTTTAAATCAATAAAAGCTCTCGACTTGAAGATGAATCCAATAAATATTCTTATTGGCGCTAATGGAGCTGGTAAGTCGAATTTTATTTCTCTGTTCACCTTTTTAAGAAATTTATCCGAAGGTAAGTTGCAGACCTACACTGAGAAACAAGGCTTTGCAAATACGTTCTTCCACTTTGGCTCAAAAACCACTCCAAAAATTACCATTGAAATTGAAATAGGAAGTAATGGTTATCACGTAGAGTTCGTTCATGGGGAAACCAACGACAGTCTCGTATTTGATACGGAATATTGCACTGTTTATTCATCGTCCAGAACATGGCAAATTAAAGGTAAGTTAGGAGAAAGTGGCCTGCTTCCTGGATCGGAGGCAGTCAGTGATTATGTTCGACAGTATACTCGAGAGTATATGCAAGGATGCAGGGTCTATCACTTTCACGATACCAGCCCCACAGCTGGATTTAAACAGGCTCAACGACTGAGCTCAAGTGCATTTCTTAATCCTGATGCCAGCAATTTAGCACCCTTCCTTCTGTATTTGAGAAAACATCACTTGTCTAATTATCAAGAGATTGTTTCAACTATCAAAACTGTAGCTCCTTTTTTTCACGATTTCTACCTTGAGCCAAGGGGCGAGAAAGGAGATGAATCCCTGTTATTGAGGTGGATTCATCGTGACCATGATGCGCCTTTTTCAGCGAATCAGCTTTCGGATGGTACTGCTCGTTTCATTTGTATGGCCGTATTATTTCTTCAGCCTGAAAGATCTCGACCAAAGACTATTGTACTTGATGAACCTGAACTTGGTTTGCACCCTGCTGCCTTGAATGTTCTTGCTGAAATGGTCAAAACGGCATCAAAAAAAAATCAAGTCATTTGTTCAACACAATCTGTAGCCTTTGCTAATCAATTTGAGCCCGAAGATTTTATTGTAGTTGATCAACAAAAAGGGGTGTCTACGTTTAAAAGGCCAGATAAGAAGGCTCTCGTTCATTGGCTTGAAGATTATGGAATGGGTGATATTTGGTCGAAAAATCTGATCGGGGGTCGTCCTGAATGGTAAGGATAGGAATTTCTGTAGAGGGGACGACTGAAGAACGCTTCGTCAAAACTTTACTGGTGCCATATTTCTCTCAAAAAGGAATATATGTTACTCCAGTTTCAATCAATGGAAATGTAAGCGTTGACCGTGTAAAACATGAGCTAGAGAAACTAGCCTATAGTTTTGATTATGTCAGTACTTTCTATGATTTTTATGGATTTAAGCGCAAAGTTGAAGGCGAAACTAAAACGACTTTGGAATCTAAAATTAAGGAATCAATCAAAGAGGGATTAAGAGGAAAACTTATACCTTACATTCAAATGTATGAATTTGAAGGATTGTTATTTTCATCTCCAGAGGCCATAGCCGTGGTGCTACAGAATGAATCACTTAGTGCTTGGGCTAACAACATTTTGGAAGATTTTAACAATAATCCTGAAAAGGTGAATGATTCTCCAGAAACGGCCCCATCAAAGCGTTTAGAAAAGTCTACGAATTATAGAAAAACTACACATGGGCCAAATATTGCCGAACAGATTGGTTTAGCAAAAATGCGAGATATGTGTTCAGGGTTTGATGACTGGTTAACACAATTGGAAAGACTTGTTTCATGATGTGTAGATGTTGCCAAACCTACACCAACATCAACTCCTGCAAAACCTTAATCTCATCCCTGATCTTCGCCGCCTGCTCGAATTCAAGATTTTTCGCATGCTGATACATCGCGTCTTCCAGTTGCTTCAGTTTCTTGCTTGCCTGCTTGGGCGTCATGGCCGCTTTATAGTCGGCCGGGAATTCTGCCACTTTGTCTAGCAGCTTGTTGGCGCTGGTCATGCCCGCACCGGGTATCGATACTTGCATAATATCGGTGACCGACTTAAAAATGGTCTTCGGTTCAATATGATGCTCGATATTGAACTGGTGCTGTTTTTCGCGGCGGCGCTCGGTTTCATCGATTGCCTGCTGCATCGATTTGGTGATTTTATCGCCGTACAAGATCGCCTTGCCGTTAGCGTTTCTCGCCGCCCGGCCGATGGTCTGCACCAGCGACACGACCGAACGCAGGAAGCCTTCCTTGTCGGCATCCAGTATCGCAACCAACGACACTTCCGGTATATCCAGCCCTTCGCGCAACAGGTTGATGCCGACCAGCACGTCGAACTGCCCCAGCCGCAAATCGCGGATGATCTCGACCCGTTCCACGGTATCGATGTCGGAATGCAGATAGCGCACCCGCACCCCGTGTTCCATCAAATATTCGGTCAAGTCTTCCGACATGCGTTTGGTTAAGGTGGTCACCAGCACTCGCTCTTTTACGACAACACGCTTGTTGATTTCCGATAACAGATCATCGACCTGGGTGGTGGCCGGGCGCACTTCGACGACAGGATCAAGCAGGCCGGTCGGCCTGACCACCTGCTCGGCAAAGACGCCGGAATGCTCGCGTTCGTAAGGCCCCGGCGTTGCCGATACGTAAATCCGTTGCGGCGCTCTCGCCTCAAATTCATCGAACATCAACGGGCGGTTATCCAACGCGGAAGGCAGCCGGAAACCGTATTCGACCAGCGTTTCCTTGCGCGACCGGTCGCCCTTGTACATCGCGCCGATCTGCGGCACGGCGACGTGGCTTTCATCGATAATCACCAAGGCATTGTCGCGCAAGTAATCGAACATGGTCGGCGGCGACTCGCCCGCACTTCTGCCGGACAGGTAGCGGGAATAGTTTTCGATGCCGGAGCAGTAGCCGACCTCCAGTATCATCTCAATATCGAACAACGTCCGCTGCTCCAGCCGCTGGGCTTCGACCAGTTTATCCAATGAGCGCAATTGCTCCAGGCGTTCCTTGAGTTCCACCTTGATCGCTTCAACCGCTTCCAACAGCTGCTCGCGTGGCGTGACGTAATGGCTTTTCGGGTAAATCGTATAACGCGCCAGCCGCCGGATGATTTCGCCGGTCAGCGGGTCGAATAGTGACAAACGCTCCACTTCGTCATCGAACAGTTCTATTCTTAACGCCTCGCTGTCCGACTCGGCCGGGAACACGTCGATGACCTCGCCGCGCACCCGGTAGGTCGCACGGCGCAGGTCGATGTCGTTGCGGGTATATTGCATTTCCGCCAGCCGCCTCAGGATGTCGCGCTGGTTAATCATGTCGCCCTTGACCAGATGCAGCACCATTTTGAAATACGATTCCGGCTCGCCCAAACCGTAAATGGCCGAAACCGTGGCGACGACTATGGTATCGTCCCGTTCGATTAAGGCCTTGGTCGCCGATAAGCGCATCTGTTCGATATGCTCGTTGATTGCAGCATCCTTGTCGATGAAAGTGTCGGAAGCCGGAACATACGCTTCCGGCTGGTAATAGTCGTAATACGAGACGAAATACTCGACGCTGTTTTCCGGGAAGAATTCCTTCATCTCGCCGTAGAGTTGCGCGGCCAGGGTTTTATTGGGCGCCATAATCATGGCCGGGCGCTGCACCTGATTGATCACATTGGCGATCGTGAAGGTTTTGCCTGAACCGGTCACACCGAGCAAAGTTTGGTGCACTTCGCCGTCATTCAGGCCCTCGACCAAGGCTTGTATCGCGGAAGGCTGGTCACCGGCAGGCTGGAAACGGCTGTGGAGTTTGAACTTCTTTTTCACTTGGATTTCTCAATAAACGCAGCTGATTTATCGTTCCCACGCTCCGGCGTGGAAACGCGTTCGGCAATGCTCCAGCGTTGCCTAACGCGCCTACTTTTGGTGCCGAACGCGACGCTGGAGCGTCCTCTGCCTGCATTCCCACGCTGGAGCGTGGGAACGATACTATAACTAGTTGTTAGTAAGCCATTATACATAATGTATAATCCGCTTCACCTTTGACATTGATTTTACACGGGGAAACATGAGCATCAAACTTTCTAACAGAGTCCAGGCAGTAAAACCATCACCTACTTTGGCGATTACCGCCAGAGCCGCGCAAATGCGTGCTGCGGGCAAAGACATTATCGGCCTTGGCGCCGGTGAGCCGGATTTCGATACCCCGGATCATATCAAGGCCGCGGCGGTTAAGGCTATTGAGAGTGGTTTCACCAAATACACCGCAGTGGACGGCATAGCCAGCCTGAAAAAAGCCATTATCGCGAAGTATAAGAACGATAACGGTCTTGATTACCAGGCCAACCAGATCCTGGTTTCCTGCGGCGGCAAGCAAAGCTCATTCAACCTGACCCAGGCCCTGCTTAACGCAGGTGACGAGGTTATTATTCCTGCGCCATTCTGGGTTTCCTATCCCGACATGGTGTTATTGGCCGACGGCGTGCCGGTTATCATCGAAACCACCCAAGCGCAAAATTTTAAAATATCGCCTGAACAACTGCGCGCCGCGATTACCGATAAAACACGGTTGATCTTTATCAACAGTCCCTCGAATCCGTCCGGCGTTGCGTATAGTCTGGAAGAGCTTAAAGCCTTAGGAGACGTGCTTAAGGATTTCCCCAACATTATCATCGCCACCGATGATATGTACGAGCACATCCTGTGGAAGAAAGGCACGTTTGTAAATATCTTAAACGCGCATCCCGATCTTTATGACCGCACCGTGGTCATGAACGGCGTATCCAAAGCCTATTCGATGACCGGCTGGCGTATCGGCTATGCCGCAGGCCCTGCGGATTTGATTGAGGCGATGACCACTATCCAGTCGCAAAGTACTTCAAACCCTACCTCGATTTCGCAGCATGCCGCCGAAGCCGCGTTAACCGGCGATCAAAGCTTTATCGACGACATGTGCGTTGAATTTAAAAAACGCCACGATTATGTCGTTGCCGAACTGAACAGCATAGACGGCGTTGACTGCCTTGAAACCGACGGTACGTTTTACGTGTTCCCTAACGTGGAAAAGCTGATTGCCAGACTGGATAACATTGATGACGATCTTGGCTTCTCAGAATATCTGATCGAAGAAGCAGGCGTTGCGTTAGTGCCGGGTTCAGCGTTCGGCACGCCTGGGCATATCAGGATTTCGATAGCGACCAGCATGGAGAATTTGCAAAAAGCGATGGAGCGGATTAAGAACGCGATTTAATTTAAGTAGGGTACGCGCGATGCGTACCCTACATGATTTTGAGGTGCTGAAAATGAAATATACCGTTATTTTTCACCGTACCGAAGAAGGAATCAGTGTATCGGTTCCAGGACTTCCGGGGTGTTGGTCTGAAGGCGATACCGATGAAGAAGCCTTGGAAAACATTCAGGATGCTATTCAGGAATATCTGGCTGCGGTGGCTGAGATGAGCCGCGATCAGGAAACGCACGAAATTGAAGTAGCGGCATAGTTGTGTCGAAGCTTCCAGGGGTTAACCATCTTGACGCAGTACGCGCCCTTGAAAAAGCCGGTTTTCGGATAGTCAGGCAAGGTAAACATATCGTCATGAGCAACGGGGAGCGGCTTTTGACCATCCCTCGCCATAATCCCGTCAAGGCGTTTACCATGGGCGGCATTGTCAAAGATGCCGGTCTTTCTATTGAGCAGTTTAAGGCATTGCTTTGAGGTAACGCACCCAGACCGGAGATTTAAACCATGAAGCTACGATAAAGAAACTGATTCGCTGTACATTCATCTGTCCAATACGCCATCCGTGGATTCCGACGAGGTCGCCGATGGCGTAATGCTGGATTTTGATGGCAATGGCACACTGGTTGGGATTGACGTGCAACACGCCAGTGAGAAGACCGATATTCAGTCTGTGTCATTATTGCATCTGCCCTTGCATGATTTGCAGACGGCTTGAAGCTAAAAGTTACGCACAGCGTACCCTACATGACTACTCAACTTATTAGCAATTAAAAGGATATTTTATGAGTATCAATCAACAATTACATGATGTATATTCTGAATACTGGAGCGATTTATTATCTCAGTTAGATGATGAAAAGAATGAGCATACCAATCCGTTACTAATATGTATTGATGAAGAAAAACTTGCCAATGCAGATATAAAAGTAATGATTTTTGGCCAAGAGACTAAAGGCTGGTGGGATAAAGATGGCTTTACTCGTTCGATAAATATAGGAATGGATAGGTATAAAAAATTCTTTTGTGATGAGGGATTTTATCCAGGGTATAAAAGGAGTGCTTACTGGAAAGGCTTTCGTTTTTTTCAAAAAGAATTGAATAAACATAATAAAGGTAAAAAAATAATCTACATTTGGAATAATATTTCAAAAATTGGTAAAGCAAATGCCAAAACAGGAGTAATACCCAGAATCAGAGCTATTGAAAGGAACTCTTTTCCCGTTATTAAAAAAGAAGTCGATATTATAAAACCAGATATAATTATTTTTCTTACTGGTCCTAATAGAGATCACGACATAAAATTTCATTTTTCAGATGTGGAATTCTTAAACTCCGACACAAGCAATACTCAAAGGCAGTTGGCTAAAGTTTCATCTAAGTATTTACCCCCCATGTCAATAAGAATGTATCACCCTTCCTTTTTTAAAGGGTTTAATACTAAATTAAAAAGTAATGCGATCAAATTGCTAACAACGGCATCCAGCTGACCTTTCCAAGCGGGACGGGGTATGTATCTCGTCCCAAACGTTTAGCAATAAGTATTGTGGTTGTTTCTGACTAAGGAAAACATTACGAACGAGGTAAATGCCCCGTCCGGCCTTCGAGAGTAAATTTATCGGCGTCTGCCATGGCATTGGTCTCATCAATGTGTTGCTGGGCTGCAATATTTCCTTCGTTGGTGGCATCTAAACGGTCGAAATCCACTCTACCTTCAGGCAGCGACGCTGGATTGTCGGGATCAATACTTATTCTTACTGTTGTCATAAAACGCACCTTACGTTGATTCGCTTACCAACTCCCCGTATTCTCCATAGAAAGCCACGGTTCCGCTGGCACCAGCGCCCTGCCTTTTTGTAAAAGCTCGATAGAAATCTGATCCGGCGAACGTATAAACGCCATATGCCCGTCTCGCGGCGGACGGTTGATGACCACTCCTGCATCCATCAGTTTTTGGCAGGTTTGGTAAATATTATCGACTTCATAAGCCAGATGCCCGAAGTTGCGGCCGCCCTGATAATCTTCGGTATCCCAGTTATAGGTCAGTTCCAGCAACGGCGCGTGCGTCTTTTTTGCCTGATCGGCATCCTGCGGTGCATGCAGGTAGACCAGCGTAAAACGCCCGGCTTCGCTGTCCATCCTGTGGCTTTCGACCAGCCCCAGTTTATTGCAATAAAAATCGAGGGATTCGTTCAGGTCATGAACCCGAACCATGGTGTGTAGGTAGCGCATCGCGTGACTCCTTATGAATATTGTGCTTCGACAGGCTCAGCACGAATGATTGATGTAACTTAATTTTTTAATTTCGGCATGCCGGTAACAATCGATGGTGTGATCGTTGACCATGCCGGTCGCCTGCATATAAGCGTAACAAATGGTGCTGCCGACAAACTTGAAACCGCGTTGTTTAAGATCCTTGCTGATCAGCTCGGAGGTTGGCGTGGCAGCCGGAATATCTGCGTGGCTTTTCCAGGCATTGTGCAGCGGTTTGCCGTCGACGAATTGCCAGATATAGTCGTCGAAACTGCCGAAATCCTGCCGAACTTTTAAATAAGCCTGTGCGTTGATGACGGCCGCATTGACCTTCAGTTTGTTTCGTACGATGGCCGGGTTAGTCAGCAGCTCGTTGATTTTCTTGTCATCGTAACCCGCAAC
>JBAQYH010000259.1:0-8390 GCA_049299935.1 Methylobacter sp.
CGCTCATCCCATTTTGTCAGCGAATCGATGACCGTTGCTGATAACTGATCGGGTAACGCTGCAAATTCGGATTCGAGATTTTTGATAAAAGACATCGGCGAAAGTCATCAATGAAAAGGCCCATGATAACGAAAACAAACATGCAACGAGTAGCGCTATTTGTATAGGAACGGTGAAGATGAGTAGAACGAGTCTTAATAAAATGATAAAGTTCGATTAACCTTACTAACTATTTACGATTTAAACTTATGAAAACGCCCACATTTACCAAGAACTTCTTTTTTGCCGCGCTGACCAGCGCGGTTATCGCCTTGTCGGTTACCGGCTGTTCGGATGATGATGAAAAATTGGCGGCTGCGAAGCCGGCAGCCGAAGTGCATAATCCGTTCGATCATTCCCACGATACCCCGGTGACCGATGTAGAAAAACACAAGTTTGAACATGATTTTGCCGGCCAGTGCGTAGAAAGAGAATTGAAAAATTCGACCAATAAAGAGGCCGATAAAGCACGCTACTCTATGCCCTGCATGTGCATAGCCAAGTTTTTGATGAAAGATTTGACTGCCGACGAAGCCAAGCTGTTTATCGGCGAGCATAAAAACGCCCAGTCTTTAGTGATCAAGTATGAGAATGCGGCGTATCACTGCCTTCAACAGAACGCTCACCCCAAAGGCCCGGATTTTTCCAGAGAAGCGCAGGTTAATTAACTTAAGCGGCCCTGCTCCCGATTCGGTTATTTGCCACGTAGATACGAGGTTTATGTTTTTCTTCGTGTCTTCGTGGCGAGTAAAAATAAGTCATTCCGAGGGGTTAAACAGTTAGCCAATCAAATTCTGTTTTAAAAATCACCCCCTTTAACCCTCCCCAACTTTTCTTTGGCGGCATAGTAACCGGCGAATTGGAATTGTTGTCCCATTTCAATTGCAGGGCCGGCGAAAGAATTTGAACAAGGCGTTTATGCACAATCGCATTCGCCGATGTCCTCAAACCAGATCTGCGGCGATTGCTCGATAAAGCTCCGCATCAGCGCAATGCAAGCGGCATCGTTCATTTCGACGATCTTCACCCCGGCATCTTTGAGCCAGTCCAAGTGGCCTTCGAAGTTGACCGATTCGCCGACCACCACCGTGCCGATATTGAATTGCCGGATTAACCCTGAGCAATACCAGCAGGGCGCCAATGTTGTGACCAGAATCTTGTCGCGATAGTTGGTTTGACGGCCGGCTTTACGAAAGGCGTCGGTTTCGCCGTGGACGGACGGATCGTTGTCCTGCACCCGGCGGTTGCGGCCGCTTCCGAGCAGGTTGCCATCAGCGTCGAACAGTGCCGCGCCAACCGGCACGCCGCCTTCGTCAAAACCGGTTTGTGCTTCGGCAAATGCCACGGCCAGCATGTTTGCATAGTTCATCGGGAGCTCTCCAGAGTGGGCATATCGTTACAAAAAACAGTTCATCATCCGGGGCAAGCCGGCCGCTAAAAACAGCGTCACCTTTTGTTCGTGGGCTACGAGACTGTGAAAATATTATCTTAATCAGGTAAAAAATTATTCACCACAGAGGACACGAAGAGCACGAAGAAAATAATCTACGTTACTTCAATATATTAAAACTGCGTGTCCTCTGTGTTCTTCGTGGTTATTCTTTAGAATTAATACTAAGGATCTGGTCAGTAATAACTTCCCGATATAGATTGGATGAAATTTTTCCGTTCGCCCTGAGCTTGTCGAAGGGTGGGCGGAAAAATTTCGTCCCACCGCGTCAAGCCGATCATGCTTCGACAGGCTCAGCACGAACGGCTTGACGACCGAAAATAGTGATTTCGGGAAGTTATTTTTAACCAAATCCTAATCACGAATAACACCTTACCGATCAGAGCACATTGGTTTCCAGAAATTCCGCCAGTTGCGCACTGGTAAGCCTGAGCCGCTGGCTTAAAGCCCGTGAAATATTCCAGATAATTTTAAATGCCAGGCTGGGATGCCTCTCAGCCAGAGTCAGCATGCTGGTTTTGTCCAATGACAAAAAAACGGTTTCGCCTTCTGCGCGGGCGGTCGCCGATCGGGGTTGTGCGTCGATAACCGACATTTCGCCAAAGGTGCGCCCCACTCGCAGGGTTGAAATCTGTTTATTATTTTTGTAAATGCCGATGGCCCCCTTGACGATGATTCCCATGGAAGTGCCTATCTCGCCTTCTTGATAAATCACCGTGCCTTTTGCTGCGGCATAAGGTTTAAAATAATAACTGATGGTTTGCAGTTGCTCCCACGAGAAATCCTCTCCCCAATGAGAAGCATCCAGTATTTGCGCGTTTGTTTGCAGCGAATTTTCAATGGTTATTAACTTGGGAGATTTGGATTCAGTCATGGCTGTGATTTTTCCGGTTATGTTTCTCAAAATAATAGCACTTAAACCTGCAAGCTTTACAGTTTATCAGGTGTCAAGAGCCGGTTTTATAACGGGACTCGGTTGCCATTGAACGGGTTTGAATGGCTTGTTAAAAAGCCGAAGCCCAATTCGTGATACACCTTATAAAATGACTTAAGAATTTTACCTGTGCTTATCCGTCGAGCCAGCGTCATCTGGTCGCTGTTTTGCTAACTGCCGAATAGTCGCGATTTATGCGCTTTTCTAATGCCTTTTCTTGCAATTGAGCTTATTATATCGACCATTCTTGCCATGAGTCCTTAGTTTGCCTCATGCTTATTAACAATGATTTATGATTTCGCGCCATGAAACCTTATAAATTTTTACTGCTCTTGCTGCCCTACGCAGCGCTGGCGGGCTGCGGACAACCCGGCCCGCTTTATTTGCCGGGTCAACCGGCGCCGATTCATGTAGAGCCGGAACATGCGCCCAAACCAGAACCCAAGCCTGACTAATCTGCCGGAAGCAGATTTGCATTTACCCGAAGGGGGCATGGCAGGGATGCTATGCATGAGAAAAACTATTAAACATGGACTATTTTAATTACCGAAACGGTGAGCTTTTCGCCGAAGACATCGCTGTTCAGGACATCGTCTATAAATACGGCAGCCCTTGCTACATCTATTCCAGGGCTACGTTGGAACGGCACTGGAAAGCTTTCGACCAGGCTTTTGGCGAACAAGCCCATTTAATCTGTTATGCGGTAAAAGCGAATTCCAATATTGCGATACTCAACCTGCTGGCCCGTTTAGGCTCGGGTTTCGACATAGTCTCGCTGGGCGAATTGGAACGGGTGCTTACCGCCGGCGGCGACCCTAAAAAAATCGTGTTTTCCGGTGTCGGCAAACGCGAAGATGAAATCCTGGCGGCTTTAAAAATCGGCATACGCTGTTTCAATATTGAAGTCAGCGGCGAACTGGACCGGATTAACCGGCTGGCCGGACAGTTGGGCGTCATCGCGCCGGTGTCTTTCCGGGTCAACCCCGATGTCGATGCCAAAACCCATCCTTATATTTCCACCGGTTTAAAGGAAAACAAGTTCGGCATCGACATTCAGCAGGCCTTGGCCGAATACCGCCGTGCGGCGGCCATGCCCTATATCAGCGTGATCGGCATCGATTGCCATATCGGCTCGCAACTGACTGAGACCCGGCCTTTTCTGGATGCGCTGGATAAGATTCTTGATTTGGTTGCAACGCTTAAAGCCGAAGGAATTAACCTGCATCACCTGGATCTGGGCGGCGGCTTGGGCATTTGTTATAGAGATGAGCAGCCGCCTGAACCTGCCGAATATATTCAGGCGGTTTTGGCGCAGCTGGGCAAAACCTGTCCTGAGTCTGTCGAATGGACCGATTTTGAGATTTTACTGGAACCGGGCCGCGCTATCGTCGGCAATGCAGGTATTCTGGTGACTCAGGTTGAATATCTAAAACCGACAGCCAATAAAAATTTTGCGATCGTCGATGCGGCGATGAATGATCTGGTGCGCCCTTCGTTATACAGTGCCTGGCAAAACATTATTCCGGTCAGCCTGCAAAGCAACGCCGAAGAAGTAACCTGGGACATTGTCGGCCCGGTCTGTGAAACCGGCGATTTTTTGGGTAAAGAGCGGCCGCTTAAAATTACCCAAGGCGATTTGTTGGCGATACGCTCGTCCGGCGCCTATGGTTTTACGATGAGTTCAAACTATAATTCCAGGCCGCGCCTGGCCGAGCTGATTGTGGATGGAAGCAATCTGCATGTAATCAGGGAACGGGAAACGATTGCGCAACTTTGGGCAGGCGAGCATTTGTTGCCGTGAAACGTAAATATTCACCACGAAGACACGAAGGAATAAGATAAAACTTCGTGTTCTTCGTGTCTTCGTGGTGAACAAATTAAATCCATTATATTTAAAATGACCAACTTCACTAAAATGCACGGCCTCGGTAACGATTTTGTAGTCATTGACGCGATCAATCAGCACGTCGCGTTAACGCCCGAGCAAATCCGGCTGCTGTCCGACCGGCACTTCGGCATAGGCTTTGATCAGCTGCTGCTGGTCGAAAAAGCAGTCAGCGCCGATGCCGATTTCAAATACCGGATTTTTAACGCGGACGGCAGCGAAGTTGCGCAATGCGGCAATGGCGCCCGCTGTTTTGCCCGTTTTGTCCGCGATAAGAAACTGTCGGACAAGGATGAAATCCGCGTCGATACCGATTCAGGCCAATTGCTGTTGCGTTTTGATGCCGACAACCTGATCACCGTCAATATGGGCGTTCCAAAACACGCGCCCGCCGAGATCCCGCTGCTCGCGGAAGAAGAATCCCGCTTTTATACCGTACAGGTCAACGATACTGAAAAAGCCTTCGGCGCCGTTTCGATGGGCAACCCGCACGCGGTTATTCAAGTCACGGATGTTAAGACCGCGCCGGTGGCTGAATTAGGCAAGGCTTTGGAAAGCCACGCTTTTTTCCCGGAACGGGTCAATGTCGGTTTTATGCAAGTCGTAGATCGCCAACACATCAAGCTGCGCGTCTATGAACGCGGCGCCGCCGAAACCCTGGCTTGCGGCAGCGGCGCTTGTGCTGCCGTGGTCATCGGAATCGAACACAACCTGCTTGATCATACGGTCAATGTCGACCTGCCCGGCGGATCGTTAACCATCAACTGGCCTGGCCGCGGCGAACCGGTTTTAATGACCGGTCCCGCCATTTCTGTTTTTGAAGGACAAATCACGCTATGACCGAACAAAGCACTGAACTCACTTCAGCGCAGGTTGAAGACTATCTGCGAAAACATCCCGAGTTCTTCCACGAGCACTTGAGCCTGCTGGAACACATGAGCATTCCTCATCCCACCGGCAGCGCGGTTTCCCTGATTTCCAAACAGCTGGAGCTGTTCAGGAGCCGGCATCATGACATGGAAAACCAGCTCACCGCGCTGATAGAAATAGCCAGGGATAACGATACCTCCCTGAACCGCATGCACAAGCTCACCCTAGCGCTGCTGGACGCCACAACTTTGGAGGAGGCGGTTGCCAATCTTGATACGGTTCTGTCTGAATATTTCTTGATCGACTTTGTTGCGGTGCGCATCATCAAACACAACCCGGACACCGCTATCAGCAACCTGTTCATTGAGCCCGGCAGCAAAGACCTGGAACCGTTTGCCGGCGAACTGGCCGGCAACCAGCCTAAATGCGGCCGCCCGACGATGGCTCAGGCAAGAGTGTTATTCGGCGAGTTGGCGTTTGAAGTAAGATCCTGCGCGATTATCCCGATGGCCTTTACCGAATTGGAAGGCATCTTGGCCATCGGCAGCCGGGAAGAAGGCCGGTTCCATTACAGCATGGGCAACCTGTTCTTGAACCAGATGAGCGAAATCATAGGCACCCGGCTGATCACTTTGTTGCAGGAGCGGAAGTTTTAAATATGCATCTGGATGCCGAGCTGATGCTGGCCGGCTTTTTCAAGCAGCTCACTGTTGAAGTCCGCGCCTCGGAACACACCGTAAAAAATTATCGGCGGGATCTTGAGCACCTGTCCCGCTTTTGCGCAAACAAGACCGTGGCCCAGTGGGCCGACCTGAAACACACGGACATTCGCGCCCATATAGCCGCCCGGCATCGGAAAGGCCTGAGCAGCAAAAGCCTGCAACGGGAGCTGTCTGCGATACGCAGTTTTTATAACTACCTGTTAAAAAACGGTCAGGTCATCGCCAATCCCGCCCAGCATATTCAAGCGCCCAAACAAGCCCGGAAGCTGCCTAAAACACTGGATGTCGATCAGCTATCCGGCTTGCTGGAAGCCGGGACAAGTTCGCTGCTTGAAATCCGCGACCTGGCCATGTTCGAATTATTCTATTCATCCGGCCTGCGCTTGAGCGAGCTGTCGGCGCTTGACTTAACCGACCTGGACTTGCCGGACAACACCCTGCTTGTCCGTAGCGGCAAGGGCGGCAAATCAAGAGTATTGCCGGTAGGCAGCAAGGCCGTTACAGCCATTGAAAACTGGTTGCGGCAACGGGCCGTAAAAATCCCCGCCGCCGGGTCCGCATTGTTTGTTTCAATGCGCGGAACCCGGCTCGGCCAGCGCAATATCGAATTAAGATTGAATCAGTGGTGCGTAAAAAAAGGTATTGCGGAACATATACATCCGCACATGCTGAGACATTCCTTCGCCAGTCATTTACTTGAATCCAGCCAGGACCTAAGAGCCGTTCAGGAGCTGCTCGGACACAGCAATATCAGTACCACTCAGATATACACCCACCTGGACTTCCAGCATCTGGCTGAAATCTATGATAAAGCACACCCAAGGGCCAAAAAAAAACCGTTATAGCGCCTTGCACCGTAAGCAAATAACCAAAAAACCTGCTACCATGTAGCCAATTTTTCATATAAAAGCAGATAAGGGCGAAATAGTTTTTGACCCTACGAAAAAACCTCTTTACGGGATTTCAAAAATGGCGGCAAACGATACACTGAACGATATTAAATCTAAAGGAATACTCTGGGGCTTTGGCGTTTTTGCCCTCATAGTAGTGGTTGTCCTGTTCTTTCTGGGGGCTTGGTGGGGCAGAGAGCCGAACCAGTTTAATGTCATGGACGAAGCCGTAAAACGCGCCGAAGAAACCCACTCCACCGACAGCATGCCTGTCGGCTATGTCTATACCAACACGCTGGCCCATATCGCCGAACTTCTGCTGCATAAAAGCGGCGGTTATATTACTAACGATGTTGCGCCTCCCGGCGTATTCCTGGACAACATTTCCAACTGGGAATACGGCGCACTGGTCATGCTGCGCGACGCCACCTCGGCATTGAGAAATCACTTTGCGAGAGACCAGTCCCAATCGGCCGAAGATCCCGATCTGGCGATTGCCGAACCTTATTTCTATTACGAAAACGACTCCTGGGCGCTGCCGTCAACCGAAGCCGAATACCAAAAAGGCGTTGAGGCCCTGCATAAATACATGGAACGCCTGCAAAAATACGGCGGCCCAATCAAAAAAGCGCAATTTTATTCCCGTGCCGACAACCTGTGGCAATACACCGAAGTTGTGATCAAACGCCTGGGCGGACTTTCGACCCGCTTGACCGCGAACAGCGCCGGCGGCAACTACGGCCCCGGATTAACCGAACTTGAAAAAGAAGCGGCTGATGAAAAAGGCACAACCATAGCCAAAGTGACCTGGCTGGAGATCGACGACGTGTTCTATGAAGCGCGCGGTGCAAGCTGGGCATTGCTGCATATCCTTCGGGCTATCAAGCATGACTTTGAGGATATTTTGTTGGACAAACGGGCCATGCGTACCGTGGACATCATGATCAAGGCGCTGGAAAATGCCTTAACCCCGATTTTAAGCCCGATGATTTTAAACGGTAGCGGCTACGGTCTTTTCGCCAACTACTCCCTGTCCATGGCAAATTATATAGCCCGCTGCAACGCTGCTGCTCTGGACTTACGCGACATTATGAACCGAGGTTAATCACAATGGATGAGCAAATCAATTACAACTTGACCCAACTCAGTACCTGGAAAAGAATTTTCTTTATGCTGATTTTTGCGGCTATCGGCGGGCTGGTCAGGATGCTGCTTTGGGCCGTCATCCTATTGCAGGTGGCTTCAACGCTGTTGACCGGCAAAGCCAACATCAACATCCTTAATTTCGGCCGCAGTCTTTCCATTTATACCTACCATATTTTGCTGTTCCTGACGTTCAATACCGAAGTCATGCCGTTTCCTTTCTCCGACTGGAACATGACCGCTGACCTGAACCTGCCGGAAGCGAAGAACTCTGCAAAATAGCATTAATTCTGAAACGGCTATTTATCCACGAAAGACACGAAAAGCACGAAAGATACGAAATGAATCAGTACGTTGTGTTAATTTAGCTAGGTTAACGACTTTCGGCAATTGCTCCCCGAAGTCGATAGTTTAATATTTCCTTGAATATTTTCGTGCTTTTCGTGTCTTTCGTGGA
>JBAQYH010000260.1:0-1870 GCA_049299935.1 Methylobacter sp.
GGACTCTTCTATGTACGGGTCGGGGCTTTTGCGGAAATGGTGTTTAAGCAGGGTTAACGGCACTATCAGCGGGACGTAGCCGTTGCGGTATTGCTCAATCACCTCGCAAAGTTCGGCTTTGTCATCGTTGCTCAAGTCCTTTTTCAGGTAGCCCTGGATATGCTGCAAGACATTGACATGATTTTTTCGGCTGGAGGGTTTTTTAAGCGTAGCCATCAGTTGCGCAATATATTGCTCTGCAACCTGTTCAAGGTTGGCCTTGGCTGCTCCCGCCAATAGCTGCCCCAGATCGCGATAGTCGTCATGGCTCATGATAATCAGTTTATGGCGGGCATGAAACTTAGTCAGGCGGCTTGCGGTCAACCCTTCCGCCAGCATCGTTTTCCAACGGTACAACACGTAAACGCGCTGGATGAAGTTCTCGCGCAGACCGGGATCGCCCAGCCTGCCTTCCTCCTCGACCGGCAGCAGCGGGTTCAGGCGCATCATTTCTTCAGCATAAATGCCGGCCCCGTCGGTGCGCGGTTGGTTGTCGGTATAAACCTTGACCCGCGCCATGCCGCAGCTGGGCGAATTTTTTTTCAGGATATAACCGCATAAGTTGGCATGCAGGTATTCCTGCTGTTTTGCATAACTGCGTAACGGTTCGGTCACGTCCCAATCCGGATTTTTAATGCCGACGCAACGGACGGCATCGTCGATTTTCACCAGATGCAGGGTAGGGCGGGGCGCGCCGAGGCCGATGCCCATTTCCGGGCAAAACGGATGAAATTCGAAATATTGGCCCAGTGTGCCGGTGATGTAGGCGTCCAGCCGGTGGCCGCCGTCATAGCGGACATTCTCGCCCAACAAACAACTGCTGATGCCGATAGGGATTTTTTTCATACGCTATTAGGTGTAAAGTTTCTTTCGACTTTATCACTAAAACTTCGCGGTGTGTGGATAGTTTTTGTATTGCCGGCATTTGCGTCTGATTGGTGAGATGGTTTTATTACGGCGATCTTTTTGGGGAGCTACACTGATGAAATTTAAAACCATTTTTTATATTCTCGTTATGACACTAAGCACATCAACTCAAGCAGCGGAAAAAAAATTAGCGGCCTGTCCAAACAGCCCCAACTGCGTTTCCAGCCAGGCGGCGGACGAAGACCATTTTATTGCGCCGTTTAAGATTACCGGCAATGTCGAAGACGCTTGGGCGGCGTTGAAAAAAGCCCTGATCAGCCAAAGCCGCACCGTCATCACCAACGAAACCGGCGGCACGCTTCATGCCGAGGCGACCAGCCTGGTGTTCCGCTTTGTCGATGATATAGACGCGATACTGGATGCCGACGCCAGGCTGATCCATATCCGTTCCGCATCGCGCACCGGTTACGGCGATTTCGGGGTTAACCGCAAGCGGGTGGAAACGCTCCGTTCGCAGCTGCAACAGGCGCATGTTGTTGAGTGAAGTCTCTAATCGGTTATTCACCACGAAGACACGAAGGACACGAAGTTTATGTTTTTCTTCGTGTCCTTCGTGTCTTCGTGGTGATTAAAAATCTTTGTTTGCACCCGTTAGTCAAAATCAACGCCCATGACCCGACTTCACTGCCGATCAGCTGGTCTTGCCGCAGGCAGAACCTGCGATTAAAGGCGGTCGCAATCAGGCGCTGGCGATATTGGACCGGCTCGGCGACTTTGCCGATTACCAAAATACCCGCGACTTCCCGACGCCGATTGTCGATCATGCCCGCGAGAGCCAACTAAGGAACGGTCATGAAACAACTTGAGCATTTGATTCTCCTCACCCCAACCCTCTCCAGCAGGAGAGGGAGCAAGTTGCCGAAGTTATTTCGAACGCATTCCTAAGCAAGGCCCGCTTTAAGGC
>JBAQYH010000261.1:0-7098 GCA_049299935.1 Methylobacter sp.
GCCAAAAACCTTCGTTTCTTGTCGTGGGTATGCCGCCAGTTGAAAATCCGACTTGACTGGTTCTTCTGGGGCGGCTTCTGCCTGTTGATTGAATAGCTCAAATCGGCCATTTTGTATTTTCATCGAATTGAATTGGTGACCGACTTTCTCCCGGGTATTGGCAATGTATTACCGGAGGAGGATACTTAGGATGTCCCTCTTCCAAAATAGGCACAAATCATGACCACTACCAAAAAACTCAAATGGCTTTTATCGCTGGTGCTGATTTTCGGCGGATTTACGATTTATAAGCTATTTGAGGGGCTGGCGCATAATCCTGCCTACCAAGAACATGAATGGATATTCAAAATCATTTCGGAATTTGGCCTGTTCGCATCCGTCGTCGTTTCGGTTGGTTATTTTCACCACTGGTTTATCGCTGCTGAAGAGCACAAGGAGTCAGAAATAAGTTTGCGTGAAACGCTTTCCAAGTACGTCGACAGTATTTTGCTGAATTCCGTTAAAAGAGGATTTTCCGGTATCACCAATAAAGAGTTCGATTTCAGCCAAATTATGCAAGGATTAAAAGCGGGGGATTATGTCTATTGGTTGATCACCTTCGACCCTCGCTTCAAAAACAAATCGCGGGAACTGGAGAATGGGATAAAAAATGGCGTGCATTTCAGGGTATTGATTTTAAAAGCCGATTGCCGCATCGGCGAATTGCGCGCAACGGAAACGACCGGCTTTAACCCGCAAGAATTCAACGAATACTCCAAATTATTCAAAGTTTCATTAGAAGATGTGAGTAGCCGCATAGGAGATAAGATAACGGGGTCGTTAGGCGTTTTTGTTTACGACGGCCTGCCCTGCATTCCCCTGTTTATTATCATCCGCAAAGAGGCCAGAAAAGTTGAAGTTTATAACAGCTATTATTTAACCGAGCCGGTTTCGAAAATGCCTTATCTGCATTGGGAAACGGGGCTTAATGCCAGCGATCAGACTTCGTTCGAATCGGACTCATGGAATATGGCCGAGCTGTTTCTCGACTATTTCAAAACACGCTGGGAAATGGAAAAAGAAAAACTTTATGACGCCACAGGAAAAGAAGTCGTCGAAAATGAAGATTTTATTTATGCTCCAGCCTCAGCCAGAGAAAAATGTACTGAGCTTTTTATTGAATAACATAATCGTAACTATTCAGCATATTCCCAATAGAACACGAATGCCTCTTTATGGGTCAAAACAAGTTGATCTGTTTGGTTGGCTTACAATCGTCGATAAATAGACAGCATCAGCATCAATCCGCTATTTTCAAATTATATTTCCGTACCCGGTAACGTAGCGTTTCCCGTGTGGCGCCCAGCGCCCTGGCGGCCGCGGTCAGGTTGTTATCCGCCCGTTCCAGTGCGGTCTTGATAATAAAACAATCCATATCGTCCAGCGCCATGCTGCCATCCAGAGGCATCCAAATGCCTTGATCGGATTGCACCGCTTCGGCGGAAGAAGGCTGTCCGGGCAATTGCAGCCACTGTCCGGGGAACGTCGGACCATCGGAAAATAATACGCAACGTTCGATGACATTGCGCAACTCCCTGACATTGCCCGGCCAATAATGCGCTTTCAGCTTGTCCAAAACCGCATCGGGGATGTCTTTAACCTGCCGTCCGGCTTTGGCGTTGTATTCGGCAACAAATAGCGGCACCAGTTCGTCCAGGTCTTCTACCGCTTCGCGTAACGGCGGCAAGATCAGTTTGAACACGCTTAATCGATGGTATAAATCGGCTCGGAAACTGCCGTCCTGGGCCATTTTTTCCAGGTTACGGTTACTGGCGGCAACGATCTGCACATCGACCTGGATTTCCTTTTCCCCGCCCAAGCGCCGGACTTTGTGATCCTCAATCACTTTGAGCAACTTGGCCTGCAAATCCAGCGGCATTTCGCCGATTTCATCCATGAACAGGGTGCCGCCGTCGGCCTGTTCGAGCAGGCCGCGATGCCGTCCTGCGGCTCCGGTAAATGCGCCGGGCTCGTGGCCGAATAATTCCGATTCCAGCAACTCCCGCGGTAACGCGGCGCAGTTCACTTCAATCATCGGCTGCTGGGCGCGGGAACCGCCATAGTGCAATATGCGCGCCGCCAAGCCTTTGCCGGTGCCGCTTTCGCCGCCGATAATCAGCGCACTGAACGGCACTTGCGTCAACCGGGTCAATAACTGCCGTACGCCCTGAGCCTGCCGGCTATGTCCGACATAGGCCTCCGGCGAATAGCGCCGGTGCCGCTGCTTGGTTTGATCGACAACCCGGCGCTGGATGGATGCGCTACGCGCGGCACTGGCGACGATCAGGTCAAGGCGGTCCAGGTCGCAAGGCTTTTCCAAAAAATCGTAAGCACCCAGCCGTAATGCCCTGACCGAATCCGGCACGCTGCCGTAACCGGTTAGAAACAGCCATTCGGCAAATGCGCCTTGCGCTTTGGTGTCGTCCGAATAACTAATGTCCTTTTTGATTTTCTCCATGAAATCCAGCGCATTGCCATCCGGCAAATTCATGTCGGAAAGAATCAGTAACGGTTCCACTTTTTTGCTCAGCAATAATTCCCTAGCTTCGGTCAGGTTGGTGGTCAGCACGACGTCCCAGCCGGACTGCCGGTAATGGCGGGACAGCTCGGAGCCTAGCAGTTTTTCATCTTCAATGATCAGCAGGGTTTCTATCATGATTTATCTCTAACGATACAGTCGTTGGGCAACAATATGGATACGCAGGCACCGTGCGTCGGTTGATTGGTCAGGATAATCGTACCGCCCACGTCTTTTACAAACCGCTGCACCATGGCAAGCCCCAGCCCGGTGCCGCGTTGACGGCTGGTGCGGAATGGACGGATGCCGTGTTCCAGCATATCCTTGGAAAAACCGATGCCGTCGTCCTGCACATCAATGCGCAATCCCTGTTTGTCGGTGCGGGCCTTGATACAGACGGTTCCGGGATTACCTTCAAGCGCATCGGCCGCATTCAGGATCAAATTCAACAAGGCCTGGCGTAGTCCGCTTTCAGGCAGGTGCACAGGCAGCGGATAGGGAGCGTCTATTTCCAGGCTTATGGATTCGGCAATCTGATAACGCGTCAACGCCACCAAGTCCCGGATTAACGTCCGCACATCGAAAGCCGTCGCCACTTCCGGCGAATGGCGGCTTTGGCCGAGCATATCGTTAAGCAATCTCGCCATCCGCTTCAATTCGGCATTGATCAAGTCCAGTCTTTCCAGCTGGTCCGGTTCATCGATTTCACGGCGTAAATTGTTAAACGCCATTTGAATCCCTGCCAGCGGATTACGTATTTCGTGCGCCAAGTCCGCTGCGACCTCCCCTATTGCCGCCAAACGGTCGGCTCTTGCCAAGCTGTATTGCTGTTCCAACAAGGCTTGTGTGGCTAACCTGACTTCATGTTGCAGCGATTGAGCGTGCAGGCGATTGGCTTCCTCCAGTTCTGCGAGGTGTTTAACCATGTCGTTATAGCTGATAAACACCGGCAACAGCAGCGGGTCAAGATGATCGGTGGTGATCGGGGTGAAGTTTTCTTCGGTCAAATGTTGCAGCAATTCCCTCAAATCGTTAAGCGGTTGCAGGATTCTGAAGCGTAAAAATAATACCGCCACAAACAATATCGCCGTGAATATTGCCAGGGCCACATACAATTCGGCCTGGGTGTCCAGGCTGATGTTTTCCAGCAGTTCTTCACGCTGCAATGCCTCGTTATCCAGCGTTTTGTCCATCAATTTAAGCGCGGCTAACAGGTGATTGTGCTGCTCGTCTTTTTTTAATTCGGATAAATCGGCCAGCATGGTTCTGACCGTTTCCAGGCTGGCCCTGGTCTCCTCTGACAAATAACGTTTATCTGTCATTAAAGCATCCATATCGCCCAGCGTTTTAGTCAGCGCTTCGGGATGCGTGTTCGACACCGTTTCGGTCAGGTATTCAATCAGCGATTGCTGCAAACCGACCGAGACATTCTGGATGCGGTGCGAATAATTCACATAAGAAAAAACCGTTTCAAAGTGATGCACATTCCGCCAGATCATACCGCCGAGTATCGCAAGCGCCAGTAATAACAACCCCAAAAAGGCCAAGCCGCGCAGCTGGGCAGGACGGTAAAAAATCGGTTTCATTTAGACTCTATGTAAGAAGTTGTTTTTAAGCCGGATATTGCATAACTGATGTTACGCATTGTCCACGAAAGGCACGAAAAATCAGCAACGTAGCTACGTAGGCCGGAATAAGCCGGTTCAAGCGATAGCGAGAACCGGCGTTGCCTACATGGATGTAGGTAAGGGGCGTGGGCAGGAGCGGAAGCGTTTCCGGCACTCCGATTGTGCCGGAAACGCCCACCCTGGCTGACGCCGGGCGAGCTTATTCCGGCTTACATCCGAGTCATTCGGGCATTCATTCCAAACGGCGGTCTTGAACAGACTTGTTGTATAACGTGAGCGCCGGAGCATGGGAACGATGTGTTTTAACTATTTTCGTGCTTTTCGTGGACGACGCTTTTTTTATCATGTCCGTGCGTAACATCAGTTACATAGCCGGTTGCATTGAATCAAAACGCTTTGCTGCCCGGTTAATCGCTCCTCACCTGCCCTACCCGGTTTTTTGCCATGATAAAAGCGGTATGGGGCACATGCAAAAGGTCGGCGATTTTTCGCACCAGGTATTCTTCGTGCATATCCAATACGCCGTCAATAAAAGCAATTTTCCACAGCGATTCAATTAACCGGACTTTTTGTTCCTGGCTGTATTCCTTGTTGATTAAGGAAGTGAATTGAAAATAATCGGTTGCCTGTTTTCTTTGCTGTTCGGCTAATTCAATTAAGGAGGCCGCCTGCTCCGAAGTTAAAGAAAAATTCTGTTGAATCAGGGATAAGATAATTTCCTGTTCTTTTGCCTCAACTTTATCGTCCATATGCATCATTTCCTGGAACAGGACGATAGCCGCAAGTTGCAGCTTTTCTTCTGACGTGTGTTCCGGCGCCGACAGCGCAAGATGTTGCTCAAAAAAAAGTTTGATCTGGTTAAGCATTTTTAAAGGATTCCATTTATTTTGCTGAACTCATCGCATCAAGATTATTTTGCGCCGCAGAGTGCCCCTGATCTGCGGCTTGCTGATATAACTCAAGCGCTTTGGTTTCATTCTTGGGTACGCCCACGCCATTCTCATACATGTAAGCGAGATCGTATTGCGCATCGGAATCTCCCGCTTGCGCTTCCCGTTGCAATTTCGCAACCTGTTCTTCGGTCATAGCGGTTACGGGAGGCGCGACTGTTTTCGCCGGGTTACTGTCGGCAGCTTTTTCAGTACAGGCCGCGATTAATACCGCAGCTGCGAATACGATGGCTTTGTAAAGCGATGCCATTATTTAGTCCCGCCAACACACTAAGTCCATTCATCTCCACCACTGTCGCTGTCGCCAGCCCCAGCGTCATCCCATGAAGACGCATCGGCGATACCAAAATCAGTGCCGCCCATATCGTTATTTTCGCTGACGTTGCTGGGTGCGCTCCATGGAGAGGGATCATGGTGCGGCGGTTCAGGGCTAACATCATGCTTATCGCCATCGATAAAGTGATGCATCAGCGCTTCGCCGGCAACTACGCCGGCACCCAAAGCAGCCCCCGTTGCCAGACTCCCCATAATGCCGGAACCCGTTCCACCCGCAGCCGTTTGCCCCATTGCCGAGCCGACTCCACTCGCGCCGACCGGCGGCGTGTTCGGGTTAAGAGCGTTGCCGCCATAGCTATTGGCGGGCATCATGTTGGTATTTCTACGGCTCATGTACCCGATTAATAAGACGACTAAACCAATCCCTAAGATCAAAAGAATCCACGGCATCCAATCTTTAACGGCAGACGGCATGCTTTGAGCAGCGGTAGTTGGCGGCACCGCCCCATTGGGCGCCGAAGAAATGCGGTTCTTAAGATGCGCCACCGCTTCCGGCTTGGCAAAGGGCAATCCGGGTTGTAAGCGTTCCGCGGTGCTCAGTTCGACGCCGGCGTTGCTGAACCGGCCTTGCTTTGCCAATAACTCGGCTTCTACAAAGTGCGCTTTGGCGCTGTTGGGATGGGCTTGCAGCACTTTGTCCATCATAGACTGCGCTTCATCAAATTTCCCTGCTTCAGCCGCCAAATAAACTTGATGCATCGTCGGCTCTTCTTCGGCAAAGGCCGGCGCTGCCAAAAACAGCAGTGCGAGGGTAATAATGGAAGGTTTTAACATTGTTCAACTCCTAAATACTAAATTGTGCGCGCTTGCTTGTAAGCGACATTCAGAGACGGGACAGCCACTCGGCTTCATGGCTTATTGCCGCCTTTTGATGTCCATTTTGACAGCACTTCATGGTAAGCCGCAATCGCCACGTGATGTTTGTGTCCTGCCAAGCAACCGGAAAACGCTCTGACAACGGCGATTACAGGAAAATTTCAAATCGATACGGCGCTCGTTCATTGAATGTTTTTCGTTTATTTTATATGGTTTCATAGCAACTTATAGGCCGCTAATATGAAATAGGGCAATCCAAACGCTAATCAGGTGCTTATAATAAAACCGGCTCATACTTAAAAAGTAAAATAAACCAAGTAAAACCAGCCCTTCTGCGCAAAACACCCGTGACGACGGATGGCTTGAATACAAGATGGACAAGGCATCCTGAACTACGCACGCGGTATCCAATACCCTGTTGCCATGATGAACAGCGGTTGAAATAAACCTTTTGCAAGGTTGAAAAGAACCATTAGTCCTTCCTTGTCCGTTTCATGCTTCTCTTTTTTATCGGTTATGTTTGATTTTACTCATATTCTTGCATAGCCGGTTTGTGGCATGGAAATAGCTGAGGTAGATGTAGCTAAAATAGTGTGCAGATGGCACGAATTTGATTGGTAAGCACTGATAGAATAAAGCCTTTAAGTTAATAACAAATTAAGGCAGATGACGAATTCGGCAAAAATTCGTTTAAACGTCATTCGCGTTCAATCATTAACTGATGTTACGCAGTCAGTCGAATTTATACTGATTTAACGTTAAGGTGTCGCTAGCGCGACGGTTATTTGAATCGGGTTCTCGCACCCGAAGG
>JBAQYH010000262.1:0-2002 GCA_049299935.1 Methylobacter sp.
TGATATTAAATTCGTGTTTTTCCGGCTTAATCGACATCGCGTCGACAATGGCCTGTTTCAGCACCGCCATGTTGCCCGGATTAGCCCTGACGACCTGCTTTAAATCGACCGAATGCTCATTGCCCAGGCATAACAGCAAGCGCCCTTCAACCGTTAAGCGCACCCGGTTGCAAGTGCTGCAAAAGTTCTCGCTGTGCGGGGAAATAAAACCGACGCGGGTTTGACTGCCCGCCACCTGATAATAATTCGACGGCCCGCCGGTTTTTTCAGCCGTGGCGACCAACGCAAAATTCCCCGCCAAATCGGCCTTGATCGAACCGCTGGAATAATAGGCGTCGGCCCGGTCATGCTGATTGACGACACCCAACGGCATTTCCTCGATAAAACTAATATCAATGCCGTTATCGACCGCGAACCGAACTAGATCGCTCACTTCCTGATGGTTCCTATCCTTAAGAATGACCGCATTGATTTTTATCCGCTCAAACCCTGACGCCTTGACGGCCTGGATGCCCCTAAGCACCTGGTGCAAATCGCCGGTTCGGGTGATTGCCTTAAACTTGTCGGCATCCAGCGTATCCAGGCTGATATTGATGCGTTTAACGCCCGCCTGTTTTAACGACGTCGCCATCGTTTCAAGCTGGGAGCCGTTGGTCGTAATCACCAGCTCATTCAGGCTTTCGATACGACCAATATTTTGCAACAGCTCCAACGCGCCTTTCCTGACCAAAGGCTCGCCGCCGGTGATTCGGATTTTCTTCACGCCCAATTCGGCGAAGGCTTGCGCCAGCGTATAAATCTCTTCCAGCGTCAAAACCTGCGCGCGCGGCAAGAAGGTCATGTCTTCAGCCATGCAATACAGGCAACGGAAATCACAGCGGTCGGTAATCGAGATTCTCAAATAATCAACGGTTCTGCCGAAGCGGTCGATTAATTGAGCGGAGGGGGACGGATGAGTCATTAGCGCGGCGATAAAAAATCCAAGACGCCAATATTAACATAGTATTGGGCTTTTATAGAGAGCTTCTATGTTCCTGACCGCCGCATTTGGAAACGGTTGAGCCGTTCTGATGGATTATTTATAAACGTCCTTGCGATGTCCAATTTCCAACAACAGGATAATTAACTCGCCATCTTTTATCTGACAAATTAGCCGATAATCTCCAATTCGATAACGCCATAATCCGGCATATCGCTTTCCTTGCAGCGCCTTGCCGTGCGAACGTGGATTATCAGTTTCGATGAGCTGGTCTATAAACCGTTCAATTCGCTGCTTTGTACCGGTATCGAGTGATTTTAAAGATTTTGCCGCACTGTCCTTTAACTTGACCTGCCATTTACTCATAAAGGCTTTTTTTAGCCTCGCTCCAGTCAATCAACTCATCGTCATTGTTACCAAGTTCATCCAGCGCTTTTTCTGCAAGCAGCGCATCGCTGTAATCGGCTAAATATTCGCGCAAGGCATCATTAACGGCTTGGTCTATAGAGATATGAGCTTGCTTAGCCAGCTGGCTAAATTGTCTGTCGAGTTGTTCGTCAAGAATTACCGTTGTCATTGTTTAATCCCCTTGATGTCGTTCTTGCGGCTAGTTTCATTGTTCCTACGCGAGGAAGCGATCGGTTAATAGAATGATGAGGAAACGAATGAGTCATTAAGGCTGCGATAAAAATATCAGACGCCAATATTAGCATAGCATTGGCCTTTTATAGAGCGCATCTGGCTACTGCTACCATCTCTCTGAAGGGGCGAATTTATTCGCCCTAGTCAATTTGCCGACCGGTTATCACAACATCATCCAACCGGCATATTTAAAAACCCAGCAATATAAAAGTTGCTAAAAAATCGGCCACCACTTATCGTCAGCTCATTTAAAACGTTATCCCGAAAGCAACGGAAAGATGGAAACCGCGACCATAGAACAATTAGCCTATGACATGAAAGAGGCTAAAGCCAACAACCGCAGCCCAATATTCTTTTTAGGTGCCGGCGCATCCAGAACCG
>JBAQYH010000263.1:0-5241 GCA_049299935.1 Methylobacter sp.
TGCAACGGCCACACTGACCCAGGAACTCTCTCAATTATTCGCCGTAAGCGGCAATGAAGGATGAGCATGACGGCATATCCAGTATCAACAACATAGCGGAGAACAGCATGTCAAAATCAGTGTCCACCCAGATTACCGACGGCATTACCCAGACCAGCAGCCATGTGCTTGGACTTGGCCCGGCGACAGCAGCGGTAAACGCCTATTTAGGGCAAACTCAAGCGCTGTCCGTGCTGCTCGCCAACATGGTAAATCAACAGCAGCAACAAGCGATAGTGGGGTTGTCTGTCACGACCCGGAACGTTACCAAGCTTCTCACTGTGAAACCGCCCGTCAAGAAAGCAGCAACCCAGCAAACCTCGTTGTATCAACAAACTCAATATCACACCCCCGAGCCCCATAGGCCGGTGGTCACATGAGCGGGGACTAAACCATGGCAGATCAACAGGTCAATCCGCAAATTACCGATGCCGTCACTCAGGTCAACGTTAAGACCGTTGGCGAGTCGCCGTGGGAGGCATTGGGCGTCGCCTATCAAGCATTGGCCCACTCGACCAGCCTGTCGATGGAAAACGCCATGCAGACGCAAGGCGGGATGCAGCAGGTCGGCAACAGCGCGACATCGGTGATTTGCACCATGTTGCTGAAGGTCGAACCGAAATAAGCGAAATCAGTATCGGACCGTTCACAAGTTCGCCTCCGAAACGTCTATATAAATTATTCAGCCCATGGCGCCACTACACAGACTTTTATTTGGAGAATCTTGATGACCATCCCAACCGCCGTAAACGGCCAAATCACCGATGCGGTGACGCAAACCAACGTTTCTGTCCTCGGCAACGCGCCGGCTATAGCCATGAGTTCCATTTACACGACGATGGCCCACTCGCTGGGCATCCTCTACCAGAACTCGACCATGGCCCAGCAGCAGGCGGCGATTTCCAGCCAGGCAGCGACCAACCAGGGCGTCATCCAAATGTACAGCGTCAACACCATGGCTGCGGCGACGGCCACCGCGAAACTGGGCAAAAGCGACAATTCCGGCGTACTGCTGGCGTTGCTGGTGGCATTGGCGGCAACCAAGCGCTGAATACCCGGAAACCACAGGCACCCGGCCAAACTAAACCAAGAGGCATAGAACCATGGCAGACAATACACCGGTCAATTCGCAAATCACCGACGCGGTGACCCAGACCAACGTCAAGGTGCTCGGCGAAGCGCCCGCGCAGGCCATGGCCGTTTTGTATCAGACTCTTGCTCATTCCGTCAGCCTGTCGATGCAGAACTCCATGCAGGCGCAAGGCGGTCTACAGCAGATCAGCAACGCCATCACCTCGACCGCCTGCAAGCAAATTCTCGAAATTTCCGGCGGCGGTATTAATAAAGACAAGTAACAAAATCGGCAACTAAGCGAGGACTTCGAATATGACTAACGAAAACACCCAGGATGACGCTGGCTCACCAGACGCGACACCCCCTGAAAACTCGGCAAGCCCAGCGGACTCAACTGCCGGATCAGGTAACTCAGCAAACAACAGCAATCAAGTATTGGTCAACTCGCAGATCGTCGATGCCGTCAAGCAGACACGGGACGCCGTCCGCATCGGCGAAAACGATAAGTCGAAAGTCGTAGACTCCGGTATCGCCTACCAGAAAGCGAGCCAAGCTGCGGCCTTTGCGGTGCAGGATGCAACCGACTACTTGCGCAACATTATGGCCATCTCCTCCACGGCTCAAGGTATGGCGCTCAAGTTGTTTCTTGAAACCAAGGACCCTCTCTACGTTCCGATCATCGAGCAGGCGCAAAAGGCCGTCACCGAGGCGGCCGGCAACCTCGAAACCGTCGGCGTAAGCGCCATCAGCGTCGCTACGGATTTCCCGCGCTGACAGGCTGGGGAAATATGTACGGCGCATGATAATCCCTGGGCTCGGGACAACCCCGGCCCGTATGATGTTGCGGTGGCTTCAGTGTTATGCGCTACCTTAAGCGGGGTCGCCAAAAAGCGGTAGCCGGTGCAGGACGAAATATGCAATACGCCTTAACACGGCTAACGGTTGCCCAATAAGGCATTGACCGAAAAATATTTCCTCAATGGAACAGGCGTGCCGGCTGCCAAATATATCCTTCCCTAACTGATGTTACGCACGAATGGTATTTCTCCCGTTTGCCGCGCCGAGCACCGGAGCTTTTGTCGAGAATAGCCCGTGAGGGGTGCGGCAGGGATGCCGCACGTCAGCAGAGGGGCAGGAGCCCCTTCTGCTGACCCTCGGCAAAAGCGACAAATTTGCCTGGAGCAAATTTGAACAGCCATCGGCTGGCCCGCAGGGCGAAAACCAAGGATGGTTTTCGTAGCAGCGCAGGAGATAAGCGGCAACCGGGCCGCCTTTTCTTTGGTTACTTTCTTTCGGCGGAGCAAAAGAAAGTAACTCGCCCTCGGGTGCGAGAACCCGATTAAAAATAAATCGTCGCAGCAGCGACACCTTAATAATAAAAATGTTAATGCAGTCTAAATTCGAATAACTGCGTAACATCAGTTCCCTAATTCAACTACCCACTTTGTAAGACCATGACTGACACATCAAACGATACTCCACCGAAAGCCGCTGAAACGCCCAGCCCCTATCCGACGGTACAAATCTTACAAGCCGCGATGGCGCATCGGGAATCCATCCGGCACTCCTTCGAATCCCAAAGGGCCACCCTGGCCGAAGCGATTGCCGCGCAACGGCAGGCAATGATCCAAGCGGTCGACGATACCCGCCAGAATTCCGCCAGCCTGGACACCTTCATTCAAAAAGCGCAAGAGACGCATCCCGAACCGGGAACCGGCGCCCCGGTCGACGATCCCGTCCCCCAAGCGGATGGCGCCATGGCTCCTGCGACGCCCACTGAAAAACTGGTCGCCGCCTTAAACATGCTGATAACGCCCGGTACGGTTGCCGCCAAGACCGCAGCCGCGCAGCACGCCGTGGCAACGCAACAATTCCTGGACGCCATAAAAGACATGATTACCGAAGAAGTCTCGCGGCAAACCGGACAAAAGCCGGTAGCTTCGAGTGCGGAAACAAAAACAGACACGGACAGCAGTACAATTTCGGATGCGGATGAAACGCCGCCCCCAGACGCTGCCGGTAATTCAGACACATCCTCAATCCCAGGACAATGATACCGGTTAGCGGGATATTGAAGTGTTTTTACAGGCTACATCTATCATAAGCCGCCAAGGTTAATAATTATAAACCGTGTGCCCTGAATGTTCGCCCAAACCATCGCTCAACTTACTGGCGCGAAGCCGGTCGCGAGCCTGTTGCAGGCGCTTGCGGACATTGGCTTCGGTTAGATTGAGACGGACTGCAATCTCAGGGTAGGAAAGGTGCTCTATCGTCCTGAGCAAAAGAGGTTCCCTCAGCGTTTCAGGCAATTCCAAAATTAATTGATACAGCTCATCGAGCGATTCCCGTAGTCTCACAATATCCTCCGGCGATTTCGACGGCGCCCCATATTCGGCGGGTATATTCTCAAATTCCGGAGTGTCTATGTCAGTAAAGAAATTGTTCTGGCGCTTCGATTTCCGGAACCCATCCATGCAGGCATTATGCACGATCGTCGTCAACCAGGCCCGCATATTGCCGACGCCGCCGCAGGACTGATTGGTGTAATTCTGGAAAGCCTGGATCATCGCCGCGCTCAAGATGTCCTCGGCGTCATCCCTATTGTTGCCTAACAAATAAAGGCATTTCCTGCGCAGGTATTCCTCATGTTCCATCCAACCTTGCCAAAAGGAGTGATCGACTAATTCCGCCGTAATGCCGAGATTATTGGGGCGGAGGGATTGGGCGATGACATCAACCGGGGTTGGCCTGCCGTTTTTTGCTGCATGTATAGGATGGGACGGTCCCAAGGACTGGGCGATAACCTGCGCCGGCGACAAACCTTTTTTCCGGCCGGGACGCTTAGGCGTTGGAGGTTTCCCGCTATTTCCGCTAGTGCCGCACCAGGATTCCGGCTCCTGGCTGCTCTCGAAGAACTGATGAGCCCCGTCCGATGCCCCCGAATTTTCGATCTCAGTTTCTTGGAAAGGTTCGTATCGAACGGGGAATTTGATGACGACCATAGACTCAGAAAATAATAAAAGTTATAGGGTAAATATTTGACGATTGAAACCCGATTTTGTGAATTTATTACGTTAAAAAAAATCGTCTTTATCGCCAACGAAGCTCAACGGGACTCGGGGTGCGCTGGTTCGAAGCTATGTTACCGACGCAGTTACTCGTCTTTACCGACTAAACAATCGGCAAAGCTGGGAATTTCCAGAAAAATTATTAACATTTTCTATCGGCGGCACTTCCTTACCCCCAACTCAAAAAACGATCAGGACGTCCGGGTTTTCACACCATTTGCGGGAACCGGTGCATGGTTTCATGCGGCTAAAAATGGTTAGCAACCCGGCAACTGCTCCTGCGTCGCCTAAGGCTCCTACTTTGGGTGCTCTCGATCGCTGTTCCAGACGCGATTCTACCTCCCCCATCCATGCCGTCGTAGCTTCGCGAGACGGGAAGCAGGAGCTTCCCACACTGAATTCCCAAGCAGGAGCTTGGGAACTAGCACAGCAGGAAGCTTGGGAACCAGCACTCAACACGACGTGTTTCCGGCGAAACCGCTGCCAACGCGTAGGGCGTGCCATGCGCACCTTTGCCGATGCTTGATTCATCTGACTAGCCTTTGGCGCGCACGGCGCGCCCTACTGAGGATGTTCCCTCGTTCCCATGCAGCGCGACACTGCTATTAACTGATATTACGCACGGATGGTTTTTGTCCCGTATGCTGCACCGAGCACCGGAGCTTTTGTCAAGAATAGTCCGCCAGGGGACGGCATGGATGGGGGAGATAGAATCGCGTCTGGAACAGCGATCGAGAGCACCCAAAGTGGGCGCTTTAAGCAACGCATAGAACAGTTGCCGGAAGGGTGAGGAGAATAAAAATAAGGCAAAAAACTTTATTCGATCCCCTCATCCTGACCTAATCATGCCGGACGGTCCTGTCCGGCACTCTTCGGGCGAGTGCAAATCCGCTCCAGGCGGATTTGTCCTTGAGGGCGAAGGGGCCGTCCATCCTTAACTTAACGGCAGTGACGCAGCACGAGGGAACGAGAACAACCCGCACAGAACCAGCATAACTTCGTGTCCTTCGCGCCTTCGTTGTGAATCAATAAACCTACATACTCAAGAGCACCCCAACCC
>JBAQYH010000264.1:0-11292 GCA_049299935.1 Methylobacter sp.
TGACAATGTCGCCCTGTCAAAATCGTGCCACCGCTGGTAATCGAGCAAGCTTCCATTGGCTTCTCCGGGAAAACCGGAACCGGCAGCAACGCCAAAACCCAACTTATTGTAAATTCCCCAAAAATATTCCGGGGGCATTCTCAATGCCATCTGACTTACCGCAACATTGCTGGATTTTTTCAGCACTCCGGTCAAATCCAGCGCTCCGTAATTATGCACATCCTTAACCAGATGATTGCCGACTTGGAGAAATCCGTGGGTGTCGAAAACCTCATCCGTCTTGACATATCTCCCGTCCAAAGCGGCTGCGACAACAAATGGCTTGACCGTCGAGCCCGGCTCAAATACATCGGTTACCGCTCTATTCCTGTACAGGCTTTCCTTTAAACTCTTTCGGGTGTTCGGGTTAAATGACGGCTGATTGACTGCCGCTAGAATTTCCCCGCTCTTTGCATCCAATACCACCAGCGCCGCTGATTTCGCCTTGTGCTGATTCACTGCCAGCTGCAACTCCCGGTAGGCCAGATACTGGATACGCTGATCAATGCTCAACTCCAGATTCCTGCCTGCAACCGGCTCTTTTATATTTTCTACATCTTCAATAATCCGGCGCTGCCCATCCCTGATAACCCGCTTGCTGCCTGGAATCCCTTTTAATGATTTTTCATATCCCGACTCAAGCCCCGCCTGACCCACATCGTCAATATCGGTAAAACCGACTAAATGCGCCGAAACCTCTCCGGCAGGATAAAAACGCTTGAATTCCCGTTCGAAATAAACGCCTGCAAGCTTTAATGCCCTTACCTGGTCGGCAACTACCGGACTAACCTGGCGGGCAATATAAGCAAACTGCCTATGCGTATCGCCCTTAACCAGCTCACTGGCCTTTCCTTTCGGCAAATTGAGCAACTTTTCCATTTGCCTGATTTCGTCTTCTTTTGCCGGATCGATCTCTTGCGGATTCATCCAAATGGACTCGACCGGCGTACTGATGGCCAATGGCGCACCATTTCTGTCTTTTATCATGCCCCGGTATGCCGAAACCGGCACATCGCTGACATGGCGCATATCGCCCTGCTCTTTAAGAAACTGCTTATTCAGCACCTGCAAATCGACGGCCCGGCCCACCAGCGCCGCCATACAAGTCATTATAAAAACGACTACTACCTTCCTTCGTCCTGAAAAATCGCCGACCGGCCTGCTTGCCTTATATCTGCCTTGAAAATGCATCATTTACGGTTTTATATAAATGATTTTTTCCCGTAACGGCATCACCAGCTTCAGTTGTTCCCGCGCCACTTGCTCTACCCGGTTTTGTTCTGCCAAGGTTGTCAGCTCCAATTGCAACTGCCCCCATTCCACTTCATACTGATCCAGAGCCCGCTCCTGCTTCTGGATCTCGATAAAAATTAATCGCGACTGATATTTGCTGTGAATCACGTACAGAGCTGACATCGACAGCGCCACTATCAGTACGGCCATCCCTAAATTGCGACCCGTTGCCACTTACGACCCCACGGATGGGGAGGGGAGTGCAGCGCTGGGAGCAGTCTCCGAAACTCTCTCGGCTACTCGCATGACTGCGCTTCGCGCCCTTGGATTCCGGGCAATTTCCTGCTGCCCGGCTTTCAGGGCTTTACCGGTTTTTTTCAAGATACCCTTGCTTATATCGATTTCTTTAATAGGCAACTTGCCGGGATTATATTTGGCTCCGGACTCAGCCCTGATAAAACGCTTAACAATCCGGTCTTCCAAGGAATGGAAGGAAATAACCACCAGACGCCCGCCCGGCTTCAAAATCCGGGCGGACTGCTGCAAAACAGCCTTTAATTCATCCAACTCTCTATTGATTTCGATACGGATCGCCTGAAAACTGCGGGTTGCCGGGTGCTTATGTTTTTCTCTTACCGGCACTGCGTCTTCAATAAGCCTTGCCAACTCGCCGGTTGTTGCAACCGAGGCGGCGGCTCTTTTTTCAATAATCGCGTGAGCTATGCGCCGGGCAAACCGCTCCTCGCCATATTCAAATAAAACCTTAACCAGTTCTTTTTCGTCAACGCCGGCCAGCCACTGCGCCGCCGTAACACCTGAATTGCCATCCATCCGCATATCCAACGGCCCGTCGCGCAAAAAACTAAAACCTCTTTCAGGATTGTCCAGTTGCGGCGATGACACACCCAAATCGATCAAAATACCGTCGACTTTCCCTGCCAGATCTTCACTTGCGACTATATTTTCCAGCTCGGAAAAAGGTGTATGTTTCAACTTGAAGCGCTTATCTTCCAGCATGGCTTGCGCATAATCGGAATTAATCGCATCCAAGTCCCGATCAAAAGCCAGCAACCGCCCGGATGGCCCCAGTAAATTCAAAATACCCTGACTATGCCCGCCCCGACCGAAAGTACAATCCAGATAAACGCCGTCTTTTTTTATAGCCAACTGCTGCAAAGCTTCTGCAAACATAACGGGCAAATGTTCCACTAACAAATCTCCCGCATTAAAAAGATAAAGAGCCTAAATCTTCCAACCCTTCATTATCGTCGCCACCCAGCCATTCACTTTCCTTGATCCCCCAGGCTTCTTCATTCCAGAGTTCAAATTTATTGAGCTGGCCTACCAGGACAATTTTCTTGTCCAACTGTGCAAATGATCTCAACTTTTCCGGCAACAGCAAACGTCCCTGCCCATCCATTTCACATTCAGACGCATTGCCGATAACAAACCGCCTTAATTTACCGGCCATTTTATTTAACGTAGGTAATTTACTGATCGTTTGCTCAAGCTTTTCCCACTCAGGCATCGGATAAAGCCACAGACACCCGGTCTCGCCAACACATTTTTCATTTACGGCAACCGTCACAACCATTTGACACTCGCAACAATCCTGTAACTCCTCCCGGTAACGGGTAGGAATTGCAAGACGTCCTTTGCCGTCTAAATTGATTGAACTAATGCCTCGAAACAAGATTCACCCCGGATTCCCAAAAAAACCCTTTTTTTCCACTTTTCTCCACTTATGCCCACTATAGTTTTCAAACAACCCCTAGTCAAGGATGATTTCATTTAGATTCTTTCTTTTTTGACAATGACTTAGACCATGACCAGGAGAGGGTGTAACTACACAAAAAACAGCAAAATTATTACCATTTTTTATCATAAAGTTACCATACCTTCATGAGAAAACACTTTAAGTATAAAGCTATCGGAAATTTCCAGTTTTTTTGCTAAAAATGAGAACCGGATCAAGGACACTGTCGCAATAATTACCCGACAGTTTTTATGTTTTTAGAAGTAACGCGAATACCGAGCCGAAATACTCGGAAAAAGAAGAAAGAGTCAGCCTGTAAGCCGGGTTCTGTCGAGAACAGTCATTCATCTAGGCTACAAGTCACCTTGCAGCTCAAGCAATCTACCCAGGAACCGCGCGGGCCACGCGTCTGTCCCTCTATTTGATCTTGCTCCGGGTGGGGTTTACCATGCCACTCCTGTTACCAGTTGCGCGGTGCGCTCTTACCGCACCTTTTCACCCTTACCTGCCACAAGTGACAGGCGGTATATTTTCTGCGGCACTTTCCGTAGGCTCACGCCTCCCAGGCGTTACCTGGCACCCTGCCCAATGGAGCCCGGACTTTCCTCCATTTTATCTTGCGATAAAACAGCGACTGCTCAGCCGACTCTTTCAGCGTGTAGTGTATCACACATCTATGCCAATACGATACGCATACCGTTATTTTTATAAGCAAAAAACAGACCAGAAATACACCCAAAATCGCATTAACGGAAATACTAAGCCTCCTTCGCTTTCTCTATATCCAACGCGGCTTGATACAACAATTTCTTCCTGACCCCGGTAATTTCTACAGCCAATGCAACTGCCGTTTTAATAGAACATTCACTCAATAACACGCGCAGTATTTTTTCCTGTTCGGGCGTAATAATCTGCTCTTTTTTATCGATGGTCGCGCCATCGACAATCACCACAAATTCGCCTTTCCTCATATTGGCGTCTTGTTCAACCAGCTTGAGCGCCTCGCCCAAACTGGCCTTCACGATAGTTTCGTGCAACTTGGTCAACTCCCTGGCAATAACAATCTGCCGGTCCAGCGGCAAAACTTCGGCCATATCCTGCAATGAAGCCAGAATCCGGTGACTGGACTCGTAAAACACCCAGGTTGTCGGGCACATTAACCGTTCGCTAAAAAAAGCTTTTCTGGCCGACGAGGTTCTCGGCGAAAAACCTTCAAACGCAAACTGGGTGACCGGCAATCCCGCCGCCGACAAGGCCGCTATCAACGCACAAGCGCCCGGCACCGGCACGACATCGACACCGGCCTCCTTGACCATTTTTACCAGCGGCATACCGGGATCGCTAAGCAGCGGCGTTCCTGCATCTGAAACCAGCGCAATCGACAGGCCTTCGCGCAGTTTTTCCAGCAACCCGCTTGATGCTTTGTCTTCATTATGCTGATGCAGCGAAATCAATTTATTACTGATGCCGTAATGCTGTAGCAACATTTGCACATGCCGGGTATCCTCTGCGGCAATCAAATCGACCTGTTTTAATATCTCAACCGCCCTGAAGGTCATATCTGCTAAATTACCTATCGGCGTAGCAACAACGTATAATTTGCCGCATTCACTTGACATTCGATACACTCACTTGAAACCCCCTAAAAAGATGCAACCAAAATATAAGCCGCCATTGTTATGCGCCCTGCTTCCCGGCCTGATGTTTTTTTCCGGTTGCGCGCCCACGTCCGCCACAACTGCCGCAGATGCAGAAGGCAGGATAATACAGGAACAGCCGGGCGGTGCCTTGCCTGAGCAAGAAGTGCTGGTAACGCAACCGTTAATAAGAAACGACCAACCGGAAAAAATGGTTGAATTATACCAGCAATCCGCGACCGCCAGGGATGGTGGAAGTGCCGCAATCGGTATGGAACCGATGCGGCCAACCTCATCGTTTCAAGAACAAAATCAGCAGCGCTTACAGGCCGTCGAGTCCTTGATTCAGGCCGGGGACGGCAATACCGCTAAACACGATGCCGATGCGATTAATCCTGCCGAGCTGTCGCCCGAACAGCGTGCCCAGCTGAGTCTCCTTTACGTACAGATCCAGCTCAGTTTCGGCGAGGCGGAACAGGCTATTGAAAGCCTAGCGCTGATTCAACCGCAACAGCTCAGCCTCGACAATCAAATAAAATACTTTCAATCGCAGGCTTTTGCGTTCTCATTGACCGGCAACCTGCTTGACGGCGCTAAATCCAGAATCGAACTGCACCGGTTAATAACGTCTCCCGACGAGCGTAAAAAAAACCAGGCCGCCATTCTTGAAGCCTTGCGCCTGCTGCCTGACGCCGCATTGCAGACCAACCAAACAGACGTTTTAGCGGGCTGGTTGTCTTTAGCGAAGATTTTAAAATATCTCAACCAGCCTGATTTCAATGCCCAGATAAACCAATGGCGCGCAACCTTTCCTGCACATCCTGCCGACTTAGGCTTTTTAGGCCTTTCTCAGAATGCGCCTGCACAAACCAAAGCAATCGCACTGTTGCTGCCCGGATCGGGAACGTTTGCCCAAGCCGGAAAAGCCATCCGCGCAGGATTCATGGCCGCCTACAACCATGCGGACAACACAGCCAGACCCACCCTGCGTTTTTACGACACCGAGCAATCGGCACCGCAAGCCTTATACAGCCAAGCTGTCGCGGAAGGCGCCCAATTGATCATCGGCCCGCTGGATAAAGAACGCATCCAAAACTTGGCAGATACCGTTACCTTTAATATACCGGTGCTGGCCTTAAACCATATCCCGGGCCTGCAAAAGAACCAGCTCTACCAGTTTAGCCTCAGCCCGCTGGATGACACGGGCCAAATCACCCATAAAACGTGGCTGGATGGACATCACAAAGTGCTGCTGCTCATTCCCGACAACGCGCAGGGCAAACGCATCGCCAATTTTTTAACAGAAGACTGGCAAAACCTGGATGGCACTATCCTGGAAACGCAGACCTATAACCCCAAAGAAACCGACTTTTCAGCGCCGATTCAAAAACTGCTCAACCTGGATGAAAGCGAACAGCGCTACAATAAAATCCGTGCGCTGATACCCGCCGTAAAATACACGCCCCGAAGACGGCAGGATGCCGACGCCATCTTGTTAAGCGCCTACAGCCCAGAGGCGCGCTCCATCAACCCCCAGTTGCAGTTTTATCAGGCCGGCGACCTCCCCGTTTACGCGATGCCTACCGTTTACACCGGACAAGCCAACGCGTCGCTGGATGCAGACCTTAATAAAATAACTTTTTGCGACATCCCTTGGTTGTTCAATAAAACCTACCAGGGAGAACTCGGCATGGGCGCGTTAAAAGAAACCTGGACGCAATTTCCCAGCGCTTATTTGCGCCTAATTGCAATGGGTATTGATGCCTACAACTTGGCGACACGCCTGGATAATCTGGAGAATAACCCCTACCCCGGCGCTACCGGCAACCTGTCGCTGACCTCCGACCAACGCATCCAGCGCGAACTGATCTGCACCAAGTTCACGGGCGGACAGCCTGAAATCACCGGGAATTACGAAAACATCGCACCGGCCGCAAAAACCGACGGACATGCTGTTTACTAAGCTCAAGGCTAAAGCGGCCCATTTAATGCGCGGCGAAAGCGCCGAACAACAAGCCCACAACTTCCTGGTCGATAAGGGGCTCAAACCGGTGTGCCGGAATTTCCGCTGCAAACAGGGAGAACTCGATTTAATCATGACCGACCGGCAGACGCTGGTTATTGTCGAAGTCCGGTTCCGCAAAACCGACAAATACGGCAGCGCCGTTGAAAGCATCACCCGCGCCAAACAATCCCGCATCATCGCGGCAACGCAGGTTTACCTTGCCTCCCAAAAAACCGACAGCCCTATCCGCTTTGACGTGGTTGCCATTTCCGGCAACGGCAAACTAGACTGGATACAGAACGCATTTTAAATCTCCGCATGGCTGGCCAAGCACTTGCAGAGTCATGACCGGCGGCGGTCGATCAACACATCGCCGTTTTTGTCGCGCCTAATATCAACCGGCAAAACCGCTTCCAGGGTGGAAAGAAAACGCTCAAGATCGTTGTTGTCGAAAACCCCGCCGAGCGTCAAACCGTTCAGGGACGGATCGACAAAACGGACATGTACCGGATGATAACGCTCCAGCTCCCTGGCCACTTCCGACAATTGCGTATTGCGAAAAATCAGCTTGCGGTTTCGCCAAACGGCAAAGGTTTTGACGTCGGCGGCGGCAGGTTCGGAAAGGACGGTCGCGGCATTATAGGTCATCACCTGCCCGGCTCCGGTTTGGCGTTGCTCGCCTGTCGCCGGCAAACGAAGATCGATCGCGCCGTCCAATACCGAAATCCGGTTTGCCGAAGGGCCGATTGCGACATCGAAGCGGGTGCCGATGTCGCGAAGCTTGCCGCCTCCGGCCGATACTTCAAAAGGCCGCAGCTTGCCGGGCGCCACGCTGAACAAGGCTTCGCCGCGCACCAGCTCCAGCGACCGGCCTAGCCAGCCGTAATGGACGGCAAGCTCGGTATCCGAGTTGAGTTCAACCAGCGAGCCGTCGGCCAGGGTTATTTGCCGCAACTCTCCTTTTGCCGTCTGAAACACGCTGCCGTCGACTAAGGGCCAGCCTTCCCGGATGCCGAGTCCTACGGCGAACAGCAGGCTGGCGGCGCTAGCCAACATCAAAGGGCGGTGCAACAATCGCAAGCGGCTTGTTTTTTTACGTGCGGCGAACAATTCGGCTTGCGGACGAGGCAAACCTTCCCAGGCGCGTTCCACTTGCTCATAGATGCGGCGATGCTGGGGATCGGCCGCAAGCCACTGCTCGAATCGCTGCCGCTCGGCACCGGCGAAAGCCCCGGACTGCTTACGTACCAGCCAGTCAATGGCCTGCTGCCGGATGGTGTTGGAATGAGGTTGTTCTATCATAAATTGTTATTATTATTCGATAAGCCAACATTATACTTGCCGGGAGCCGTTTAAAAACCTTATATCGCGGTCCCCGGACACTTTCAATAAATAACGGTTATAAACTATTCACCACATAGAGAAATGGAACACGGATGACACGGATTAAACGGATAAACACTGATTTAAAAACTTGGTTAGGAATGTGTACGAAATAACGTGGACAAGGTGCCAATAGCCGGAGTGCAGGCTTCGCCTGCCAGCGCAAGCACCAACAGTAGGCGCTTTAGGCGAAGCTTGCACTCCGGCTGCAAATATACGACACAAGCCGTTCAATTTATTTCATGCCCGTTCCTTATCCGTTTAAATCAGCCCTATCCGCGTCATCCGTGCTCTATTGAGCATACGCTGAACAGTTACTAAAACTCAAGACAGCCCAGGCAATGATCGAAGGCTTTAGCGATGTAACGCTGCACTGTCTTGTCGGAAATTCCCATGAATTGGGCGATTTCGATATGCGACAGGCCGTCGAAACGATTCAGCAAAAATGCCTGACGGTGGTCCGCAGGCAATTGCGCCAGCGCATCGCGAAATTTTTTCAACCGCTCCGTCCCGCACAAGCTATCTTCCGGCCCCAGCATGCTGGTAATCGTCCTGTCTTCAATCTCTTCATAATTATCATGCTGCCGGTGGCTTTGTTTACGAACATGATCGACGACCAGATTGGTCGCGATCCTGAATAAAAAGGCACGAGGCTTGATAATGGTTGATGACAGCGGATAGGTCAGCGCGCGCAAATAAACTTCCTGAACCAGATCGTCGGCGTCCGGCTCACCCACCTTTCGACAAAAAAACACCAGCAGATCGGATGAATAATGTTGAAACCAACCCTGCAAAATATTGCGGGATATTTTTTCGGTCATAATCGGGCGTCCTTTGTCGGCATATTATTGAAGCTAGACAAGCAGGATGCGGGCCAATTAAATAACATTTATAATTCAATTATTTATTGTTTTTATTAGCCATTTTACTGCGTGAAAAAACACAAAACAGGTGATATGGCCTATTTTCAGCAGCTCCAGCCTCCCTGTCCGGTTACCAGAGAAAATTGCGGAACCTGCGCCTAAACGACCAGTCGGCAATTGCAAATAGCAGCAACAGCGCACATCCTCCGCCGATAACGATATTTACCGGATCGATCCCGGACGACTGACTGCCGTAAACGATGCGCAAGGCTTCGCTAAGATAAGTGGTTGGCAGCAACAAGGCCACGATATTCCAGGGCTCGGGCAGCATCGCGTAACTGAAGAAAGTGCAGCCCAGAAACATCATCGGCATCAGTAAAAAGGCGATGAAATCCTGGGCCTTGGCGGGTGTTTGCGGCAATGTATAACCGATACAGCCGAGCAGCGAGAAAACCGTCGCACCGTAGACCAGACAAACAAGATCGGCAGGCAACGATACCGGCATATAGCCCAATAAGCCGTAAACCAGCAGGTTGCCGATCAAACCCGCGGCGGTCGCGGTCAACGCCGTGCCGGTAATCCAGGCCAGCATCAGGCTTCTGAGCGACAACGGCGCCAGCAGCCAGCCTTCCATGCTGCGGAAATAATAGCCCTGGGTCAATATTCCGCCGATATTGCTCAACGCCGCACTCATCACCAGCATGGAGACGATGCCGGGCGCGACAACCAGCGAGTAACCGCTATCCGATAACGCCCGGCCCAGAATCTTGCCGAAAACGAGCAGATAAATCAGCGGTTGGAACAGCATCCGAAACAGCGCATAACGCCAGTTTTCTAAAGATTCGCCTAATGCGCGGCTGACAAACGCCCTGAAACCGCTCATTGCCCGGCCTCGCAGTCCGACAATGCCGTGGACTCGGCGGTCAGCTCATGGAAACGGCTTTCCAAAGATTCTTCTCCGTCCAACTTCAGCAGTCGGCCTTGATGGATCAATTCGACGCGATTGCACAATTGCTCGGCTTCCTGGAAATGATGGGTGGACAATAACGTCGTGCCGCCGGCCGCTGAAAAGGCGCGAATCTTGTCCCAAACCACGGCTCGAACCGACGGATCGAGCGCGTTGGTCGGCTCGTCAAGAATCAATAACTTAGGCTCTGTGATAAAGGCACGTGCAATCATCACCTTGCGCTTGTTGCCGCCGGACAATTGATGAATCGTTTGCTGCGCGGCTTTTTCAAGCTGGAGCAAAGCCAGCCATTCATCAATGCGTTGCTTGGCTTGGCGGCGCGGAACGGAAAAATAGCTGCAATGGCGCTCCAGGTTTTTACGTACCGTCAACGGCTGATCGAGATTGATGTCCTGGGAAACGACGCCCAGATACCGCTTGATTTCATCAGGTTTACGGCGGCCGTCTATGCCCAGCATCGTCAATCGTCCCTGGCTGGGTTGCAGCAGTCCGCAGAGTATCTTCAGCAACGTGGTCTTGCCGGCGCCGTTCTGTCCCAGCAATCCCAGCACTTCGCCGCCGGCCACTTGCAGGTTGATGCCGTCGAGGGCAAGATGACCGTTGGGATAGCGCTTGGTTATGCCGTCGGCATCGATGTCCCAGCGGCGATGTGTAGCGGTTGACGTTTTCAAAAATTAACTCCTATTTCGCCGCGCACAATGCGGCCGGGATCGCTTTGAAACAGGCTTTTTTCAAAGCGGTTATCGAGCAGGTTGTTGATCGCCAGCGTCAAATTGACACTGCGTTTGTCGAAGCCGATTTTTTTGGTGACCATAAAATCCAGTGTCGTGTAAGCCTTGTTAAGCCAGGCATAGCCGTTGGCGTCGCGGCTCAGATTGCGAAAATCCATGTATTGCTCCGATTCATGGTGCAGGTTCAGCCGGGTCGTCAGATCGGGAATGCCGGTGTAGGTCAATACCGCATTGATCCGGTGGCGAGGCTGGAACGCCAGTTCGTTGCCGATAATCGCGCTGTTCAGACTCTCAGTGATTTTTGTCGTGGTCCAGGTGTAATTAACGGCCAGATTCAAGGCATCCAGCAGGCTCTGGTTGACATTAAATTCCAACCCTTTCGATTCGGATGCTCCGAGATTGACGGTCTGCTGAATATTCGGCGTACCGGAAGTCACCAGCCTCTCCATCTTGTCGGTCCAGCGGGTGTAGAACCAGGTCAACTCCGCCTTGCCGCCCTGCCAGCTGACTTCGCTGCCAAAATCCAAGGTGGTCGATTGCTCAGGCTTCAAACTGGGGTTCGGCAAAATCACATAATTAGGCCGCGTCTGCCGGAAATACAGCGTGGCCGGATCGGGCGGCATGAAGCCGGTCGCGGCAGAACCTCGCAAGGTCAGCCAGGACAAGGTTTTCCAGGAC
>JBAQYH010000265.1:0-2353 GCA_049299935.1 Methylobacter sp.
GACCAGTTTTTCGGCTTTGGCATTGTTTGATGCGAAATCATCGGCTTCAAATTCAAACTTGCGTTGAAAATAGGCAGTGATAGGTTGCATAAAAAAGGTAAACGACGATGACACCAACATGAACAACAATAATGCGGCAGCATGCGAGGGTTGTTGCACGCCCAAGCCGTTGTAGAACCATGGCTGGTCGATCAGCCAGCCTAAAATTGCAAAACTGATCAGCGTCATAACGGCGTTGGCAATCAGCATCTTGATCGTGTGCTTGCACTTGAAATGTCCCAGCTCGTGAGCCAATATGGCTTCCAGCTCTTCATCCTCCAGCGAGTTGATCAATGTATCGAAAAACACGATGCGCTTGTTGTTGCCAAGGCCGGTGAAGTAGGCGTTGCCGTGGCCTGAACGCTTGGAGCCGTCCATGATGAAGATGCCCTGGCTGCTAAAGCCGCAGCGGGCGAGCAAGCCCTGAATCCGGTCCTTTAACGAGCCTTCTTCCATCGGGGTGAATTTGTTGAATAGCGGCGCGATCACGGTAGGGAACAGCCAACTCATCAGCAACGCAAAGCCCATCAGTATGCCCCAAGCCCATAACCACCACAGCGAACCGATGCTGTCCATGACCCACAGGATTAAAGCCAGCAACGGCATGCCGATCGCGGCGACCAGAACCAGTTGCAGCAGTTGGTCCTTGATGAATTGTTGCGGGGTGCTTTTGTTAAAACCGAATTTTTCCTCGATCACAAACGTTTGGTAAACGCTGGTGGGGATTTCAACCAGCGTCATGGCCAGGAACACGCTGCCTACAGCGGCCAAGCCGGCCAGCAACGGGGTGGTAATTATGGATGCCCAAAATTCGAAAGCCCAATTAATGCCGCCGCCGAGGGTCATCACTAACAGCAGGATAACGCCGATGATGCTGTCTATATCGCCCAGTTTGCTTTTTTCCAGCGTGTAGTCGGCCGCTTTCTGGTGAGCTTCCAGCGAGACGGTGTTTTTGAAAGCTTCGGGCACGGCGTCGCGGTGCTTGGCAACGTAACCGGCGTGTCGCTTAGCCAGCCAAAACTGGACTGAAAAAGAAAGGGTTAGCGCGATTAGAAAGACGATCGTAAAGCTATTCATAGGCGGGATTCTTCAAAGTTTAAGAGTTAGACGTACAGATTAGCCAATGCTACACTAACCGCCCTCTTATATACAATGGAATCGACACATGGCGCAGGACCCATCGCATCTTATCTGGATAGACCTCGAAATGACCGGCCTCGATCCAGACAGCGATTTGATCATCGAGATTGCTACGATTGTTACCGATAAAGATTTGAATATCCTGGCCCAAGGCCCGGTGCTGGCCGTGCACCAGTCCGATGCGGCATTGGCGGCAATGGATGAGTGGAACCAGCATCATCACGGACAATCCGGCTTAATCGAACGGGTCAAGGCTTCTACTATTAATGACGCGGAAGCAGAACGGCAAACGATTGAATTTCTAAAGCAATGGGTACCGGAAAATACCTCGCCGATCTGCGGCAACAGCATCGGCCAGGACAGGCGTTTTTTGTATCGCTACATGCCCAAACTGGAAGCGTATTTTCATTATCGCAATATCGACGTTTCAACGCTGAAAGAGCTGGCCGCCAGATGGGCGCCCCAGGTCAAGGACGGCTTTAAAAAAGAGTCCTCGCATCAGGCCCTGGACGATATTATCGAATCTATCGAAGAGCTGCGTTATTACCGCGAGCACTTCATCAGGTTCTAGCCCATGAATCAAATTCTTGCAGTTGCGCTGGGCGGGGCATTCGGCGCGGTGATTCGCTTCCTGGTGTCATCGGGCATTTACCAGTGGCTGGGGCGCGGCTTTCCCTACGGCACCTTGGTCGTCAACGTGCTCGGCTCGTTTATGCTCGGCTTGTTGACCGAGTCGCTGATGCAGCAGCGCATCACCATCACCTTCGAATACAGAGCGGCCATCTTGATCGGCTTTATCGGCGCGTTTACCACCTTTTCCACGTTTTCACTGGAAACGTTTTATCTGATAGAGCAGGGCAATTTGACCAAAGCGGCGGTGAATATATTCACCAGCGTGACGGCCTGCGTCTTTGCGATCTGGATCGGCTTGCTGTGCGGCAGGGGCCTGTTTTATTATTCGGACGGCGTAATCCAGTTGTCGGGCGGAGGGATGATTCCTTATGCGTTGATGACCATCAACGCGATAGGCGCTTTTTTGATCAGCATCATTGCGACTATTTTATTGCAGAAAGTGGCGCTATCCGTGGAATACCGCGTCGTCCTGACCGTGGTCTTGGTGGGCGTTTTCTTAACCCTGTCCGGCTTATATCTGCTGCTGTATTTGGTAGAGCAC
>JBAQYH010000266.1:0-8455 GCA_049299935.1 Methylobacter sp.
TGAGCAAGAAAGAAAGGCGCTCAGTCAAAACTTTACAATTGATAAAGGCGACGCGATACCGAAAAAGCTGCTTTTTGGTTCTGATTATTTCTATGGAAAATCTAGAAGCGATGCGCCCGTTGAAAGCAAAGGAAATCTACCTCCATTCAGCTACGCCTTAGGGGGGTTTAGCGTGGGTTGGGGGGCCGCATCATTGCCGCCACAAGCGTGCGATATAAACGATTGGCCCGTTAGCGTCGATGAAATAAATAAATATTGCGAAATCGCGATTGCGGACCTTCCTTATTCGGCAAGAGAGGATGGATTAAGTTTAAATTTTGAAATTTTACAAAACGATCCAAAGGCGCTTCACCTCAATGAAGCCGAAAGGATGATTCTTGATCGACTGAATCATGCATCGATTCTTGAAAAAGATACGCTTGTTTTTGGTCAGTCAAGATTGCTCGTGAGCCCGGAAACCACGGATAAATATGTGGGTTGCCAGTACTGCGGGCAATGCATGTCGGGCTGTGTTTACAAATCCATTTATAAAGCTAGCGACGATATTTTACGCTTAAGTAATCAAGGGGCTATTGATTACAAGCCGGGATGCTTGGTTCTTGACGTGTCGGAAGCAGATGATCGAGTCCAGGTTAAATACCTTGATGCAGAGGGGCGCGAAAATATCAATGAATTCGACAGGGTGTTTATTGCGGCCGGTGCCGTCAATAGCACACGGATAGTTTTAAATTCATTAAAAATATTTGATAAAAAAGTAAAACTCAAGACCAGAGGTGGCTATGTGATGCCGGTATTCAGCTTAAAAAAATTGCCGATTGACTGGCCGAACTGCAATACACAGCCTGGAATATTTTTAGAGTTTAAAGGCGGATGGCTCAAGCATTGGGCGCATGTGCAAATATCAACAGCTAATGAGTTGTTATTTCAGAAGCTAAAAATTCAGCCGGGCGCTAGCGGTTTGGCGGCGCGCATAAAGCGATTTATGGTCGAGCATGTGATGCTGGCATTCGTCAATTTTCACTCTGATTATGCCGGGTATTACGAGCTCTGGCTCACTCCATCCACTGGAAAATCGAGCACCAATGATCTTCACTCGCGTCACCACAAATCAGGCTCCCATTTGTTGGTCTTTGCATTGTCGGCTTTAAGACTGTTAAAAATATGCTGGAAAATAGGGTGCTTGCCCATCATCCCGCTCGCAAAAAATAACAGTGGTTCGTACCATGTGGGGGGCTCATTGCCAATGAGGGCGGAGGTTGGCGATAATCTTGAAACTGACGATCTGGGTAGGCTCAGCGCTTGGCGGCGTGTGCATATTGTGGATACGAGTGCATTCCCCTCTTTGCCTGGAACTACGGTTGGGCTTTTGGCGATGGCTAATGCGATGCGAATCGTAGAGAAAATACGCTGGTGAAAATCACAGTTCATCCCAGTGTCGGCGCCACGATTCGATCCTGTGTCCAATCAGGTTTTCCAGTCGTTCCAAGGATTCTCGGTATCCCAGCGCAAGTGAACGAAAGGCCTTGGAATGATCTTGTTCATTTTGGACGGTAGGATTATAAATTCTACCAAAAGAATCCGGCTTAAAGCCGTCATCAACTCCCAGCCAGCGATAAAGTTGCTGTACACTTTTCGGTTCACAAACGAGCTCTTCGAAGATCAGGATCTCAAGTTGGCTACGGTCGAAAATGGTGAGATAAGCCTCGATGTAATCGATATAGTGTCCGCGTTTGCAGTAGGCGAAAGGATTGACCGATGTCGAGAATGAAGCATCGGCTAAACGAATCGGCTCGGCTTTCAACGCATCTTCAAATGACAGGTCCTCAAGCTGGTGTGCTGCGCTGAAGCGGTAATTTGAATAGGCCCGAATCACCGGGTCGCGCAGAATCACCAAGATCCGGGCGTCAGGATAGAACTGGCGAATCCTGTTTGCAGCTACTACACTTTCAATATAGGACGTACTTTTTTCGCCAAGATACCGGGTTTCTTTGCTGTGACCGCTAAAGTAGGCGTCCTCGTAATATGCGCGTCCTTTTGCATAAAGTTGCTCGTCCAAGAAGAATTTCGGTTCAGGGCGAAGCGGCCGCGACATAGTAATTTCCGGGTGCTCGTCAAGTATGTGATATAGGTAAGTCGATCCTGAGCGTTGAGCTCCGATGATGAACAAATGATTCATTAGCGGACGATCTCGTTGATCTCGTAACAATTTTGGGAGTCAACCTCGCGCAGCACACGGATCAGGTATTCACCGATTATACTTAACATCAGAATCAAGACGCCGTTGAAGAAAGATAACAAAACTACCAATGTAGCCCAGCCCGGCGCTACTGTTTTGTTAAGCAGGGCGTCTAATAAATAGAAAGCGCCTAGCAAAAAGCTAATGCTTGCAACCACGAAACCAAAGGCAGAACCGTAGTGCAGAGGAATTGACGAGTGGTTGAAGAGGATAGTCGTCATCAGGCGCAGAATCTTACGCCATGTGTAGTTTGATGTACCCACTAGCCGGGGAAGATGATGCACCAGGACATTGCAGCGGCGAGCGGAATATTTAAGCACCAGTCCGGGTATATAAGGCGAAAACGAACGATCTCGGCATACCCGGTCAACGACATTCCTGTGTATGATTCGAAAGTTGGTCAGCGTGAGATCATCCTTCACGTCGAATACCTTCCTGTTCAACCAGCCGACAAGGCGGCTTCCTATGCGACGAACGAATGAATGTTTTTTGCTTTCGAAGCGTCCAATGACTAGATCGTAGCCGTTCAAGACAGTCTCGATTAATTTACCAATTTCTTCTGGAGGGTTCTGCAGGTCATCATCCATGGTGATCAGGTAATCTCCCTTAGCCTCCCGGAAGCCGCAGATATTGGCATGGTGCTGGCCATAGTTTTTCAGTAAGTCAATTGCAACGACTTCCGGAAAGTCTCTTGCCAAATCCGAAATGACTTTCCAGCTACCATCCCGGCTTCCGTCATTTACCAGGATAATCTCAAATCGCAGTGTTTGTGACAGAAAAAAATTGCGTACCGCCGCGACTGTTTTTGCTACGACAGCTTCACTGTTATAAACGGGAATTACAACGCTGTATAAGTAATCGTTTTTTGTCATTTTTCTCTCTGTATATGAATAATGCGTTGCAGATCAGCATTGAGTATTTTTAAATATTTCGCTGGCAGAATACCCTGCGTCATAAACTGAAATGCCTTTGATTGAAAATACAGTAAATTCTAAGCTAGAATCCCATTTTTGTTTTTCTCCGGGCGGTACCAAAAACCAACGAATCCCATTGGTTTGTAGGAGTTTTTGTGCATCAGGCCAGTTGTTCATGGATGACAATTTCTGCAACAAACTCAAACGTTTTTTCACAATTTCTCGAACACATTGAGAGCGCGTGATTTTCAGATCAGAACGTGCGATAAACGCTGGAATACCAGTCAGTGATACAGTCTCAACAATGAGGGCGCGCGGGTCAGACGTGGTGGAAGAAATGCCCATTGCCAGTACATCTCCTTGCCTAGCGTGTGTTCTTATATATTGTGCTGCTTCCAGCAAGCCTGGAGTAATCGGTTGATCTTGATAGTCGCGGGCCCACGGCATGGCTTCAATATTTGGACGTGCAGGATTTGAGTCCCAGGTCAGAAGGATAGTTGTTGTAAAAATACTTACTACTAGGCCGTATACCCATGGTCGGATTTTTTTTTCATTAGATATATAACTGGTCGCTAGGGCAAAACCGTAAGTAATCGTGTAAATCGAAATAACTACATAAAGTAAAGGAAAATGACGGTGTTTAAACTCCGTAAAATCTCCGTCAATGGCGGAGCTTGGTGCAAAAAGCATAAGGCCGATAAAATTCAGAGCTAGCAGCAGCGGAAGCGCGTCCGCTGTATGAAACCCGAAGCGGCGCACACTGAGCTGAAACAGCAATGGATATAGAACAAAATAAAAGCCCAAAATTGCCGCGAAAACAAACATAAGCTGGACAGCCATGGTCAAGCCTAAAGGATATTCGGGGATTGAAATGTGTTGTCCATAAATCAGCGACAGCTGTAAAGCAAAATCCAGATATTTACGCGGATTCGCGTACTCCAACCACAGAGTATGCAAGTGAGTTGAAAATTCAAGCGCCAATATAACGGTAAGTATGGTGCTAAGCATGGCCCCAAGTAGTAGTCGAATATGTGCTCGCCAACGGTGGAGCAATATCACGGCCAGAATCGGGGGGGCTAGCAACATGAATATGTGAACTCGTATCTGAATGAGTGAACACAACAGCAGCATTGTGAGCCAAAGAACCCTGTTATCACATTCCTTAAAATAAAAAACCGTCGAGGCGCATACGACTGCTGACACTCCGATGGCGTATCCAGAGCCAGGTGCTATGAATAACAGCCAATAGAAATCAAACCACCCCGATTGAATAAAAACTGAAGAAACAGGCAGACAGATAATTGCTGTTGTAGCAAGCAAACCACTAAGTCTCCCACCTAATTCCACCGCAAATGCGTAGCTCCCGAAAGTAGCGATTAGGAGCCCCAGAGGGAGTAGGAGCGATGTAGAAAGAGCTAGGCCTGACATGCCTGAAACCATCTGGAATGCTGCTGGCATCATGAAAGAGGCATAGTGGTAGGGGCGATGGCTTACCCCAGCCAGCTCCATATCACCGCCGGAGGTAAATGGACTGCCAAAAGATGCTACGGATATCCCATGTAGAAAATAATCGCTCCAAATGGGTAGTACGCCCGAGTTTAGTAATACTGATGGGCTTGATGCGGGTGTTTTAGCAAGTAATACAATAATTATTGCAAAAAGAAGTGCGATGGCGCTGTCAGTCCAATCACTAGGCGTGCGTGAAGGGATGGTTGGAGAAAAAAAACTTAAGCTCAATATTACTAATGCACTTATCCAAAATGACGCCAAGGCCGACATGTTGACAATCAACGCCAAAGCCGTCATTAGCAAGGAAATCACTGCAAAACCGACTACAAATGCCATAGGAAGCCGAGCATTAACCTTTGTCCAGCGGCAAGTATGTAAAACCAAGTCCCCAGTTTTTGTTAAAACTACACAGACCACTATACAAAACAAAATGAGTTCGATGGACAGTTTTACGTTGCCAAATGACATCATCGTCAGAATAAACGCGCTATTGACCAAAGAAAAAGCGACAGCATCCAATTTTAGGAGGGGCTTAATTTGCATATCAAGGTATCTACGTTAAATTTCAGGGTGCAAAATGATTAACAAAAGTAATGCCTTGATGAAACATACCTGTTAACAATTTTATTTATATGGATTATCTTGGTTGTCAAAATTGATACATATCGAGCTAATCAGGCATCAAGTATCCGTGAAAGAAAAATCATAGATACTTCTTCATGGGTGAAGCGTAGAAGCTAAGTTTTTAGGCAACAACTCAGTCAGGAATCACCTGTGGGAGATCCAGCTACGGACCATAATGGATCGCAAATTTCCGCCCCCCGTTATGGCGAAATCCTTATTGATAGTGATTTCACCGCAACTGCAATGCAAAGTAATCCTTAAACGAAACAACTGAGAACCACATGTCGTCATAGTTTGTAAATCTTATGCCGATGAGGTTGTCAAACGTCATCCAGCAAGATAAGCGCAAGAAAAAACGCCGCGCAAATTTTTTCTAGCTTTGACATTATTGGCCCTATCCTTGATAATCTTTTGTATATTTATTCGGTAGCTGGCTACAGTTCATGGACAGAATTGTACTACACGAGCCTCTAATGACAAAGTTCCGCCATAAGCTCCAGCATATTAAACATAGCAAATTCAAATAATGACAATACGTTTCAATTTTCCCCACCAGGTAGGTACTGAAATTGAATACATTCGTGAGGCGCTTGAATGCGGGCGGCTCGCAGGCGATGGGCCTTATACCAAGAAGTGTTCGGAACTGCTTGGAACTTATTTGAGTGCGAAGAATGTACTTCTTACTCATTCGTGCACAGCGGCGCTTGAAATGGCGGCCATCTTGGCGGACATTCGGCCGGGTGACGAAGTCATCATGCCTTCCTATACTTTCGTCTCCACTGCAAATGCTTTTGTATTGCGCGGAGCCATTCCTGTTTTTGTGGATGTCAGGCCAGACACGCTGAACATGGACGAGAGTCTGATCAAGGCGGCAATAAGTTCTCGTACCAAGGCCATCGTTCCTGTTCACTATGCCGGGGTGGCGTGTGAGATGGACGCCATCATGGATATTGCCCGCCAACACGGATTACTTGTTATAGAAGATGCAGCGCAGGCGCTCGGCAGTACCTATAAAAATCGAAAGCTCGGTACCATTGGCGACTTGGCTGCCTTCAGTTTCCACGAAACCAAAAATATCGTTTCCGGCGAGGGTGGGGCTTTGGTCGTTAACGACCTGCGGTTTTTCGAGAGGGCAGAGATAATTCGCGAAAAGGGCACCAACCGTTCTCGGTTTTTTAGGGGTGAGGTGGATAAATATACCTGGGTGGATGTGGGGTCATCCTACCTACCAAGCGAACTCGTAGCCGCCTTCCTCTTTGCGCAACTGCAACATATCGATGAAATCAACAGCAGACGAATGGCAATTTGGAAACGATACGAATCGGCATTGCGGAGCTTGGAAAAGAACGGTTTCGTTTCCCTTCCCGTGATCCCAGACGAATGTGCCCACAATGGCCATATGTTTTATCTATTAACAAGAACTCACGGTGAGCAGGTCGCCCTATTGGCGGCGCTAAAAGCGAAAGGGATTAATGCAGTGTTTCACTATATCCCACTGCATGCGACAGACGCGGGGCGAAAGTTCGGTCGCGCCAGTTCCTCCATGTCGGTTACCGAAGATCTTTCTGATCGGCTAGTTCGACTTCCCCTCTATCCCGCTTTGACCGAAGACGAAATCACATATATCTGTGCGGCTATCGAGGAGTTCTTTAGGGATGGGAGAGGTTAATGAATAGCTCAAATATCCACTGGCACGAAGCCGTTGTGAGCAGGTTGTTGCGGGAGCGGATGAATGGCCATAAAAGTTTCATCCTCTGGTTTACCGGGCTATCTGGGTCTGGCAAGTCCACGTTGGCTCACGCAGTTGAGGAGGCGTTGTACGAACGTGGCTGCCGAACTTTTGTGTTTGATGGCGATAACGTGCGGCATGGTTTGTGCGCTGACCTTGGCTTCTCGGCAGAAGATCGCGAGGAGAACATTCGACGCATAGGTGAAATGGCCAAGCTTTTCACTGAGGCTGGCGTCATCGCGCTGACGGCCTTTATTTCGCCTTATCGTGCTGATCGCGCACGGGTGCGCGCGCTTGTCGGGCCGGAAGACTTTATTGAAATTTACTGTCATTGTCCGCTTGAAGTGTGTGAGCAGCGCGATGTGAAGGGGCTTTATGCCAAGGCGAGGCAAGGGCTGATCAAAGATTTTACAGGTGTTTCGTCTGTGTACGAGGCCCCCGAAGCCCCGGAGCTATCGCTTGATACAGGTAGCCTTCCGTTAACTGAATGCGTAGAACAGGTTCTTGCTTTACTGAGCAGCCGCAAAATTATTCTTGGCTCATAAGCAGTGGAAACTGAATAATTAAGATCTTTGCATTGTTGCGATTCGATCAGAAGTCATAAAAATGGCCTCCGTTATTCTTGCTTTCAAGCGGGAACCGGCATTGATGTGCGTTGCTGGTAACTGTACAGCACAAACATATGCTCAAGCTCAAGCGGTATGAAGGTGTTCAGGGATAGAGTCCGCATTATGCGGCTCAATGAGAGTTGGGCGGCAGGGTATGCAGTCCACTCCCGAAAGAGATGATGCGCATTATTGCGGGAAAGAACGTACCAATTACTTGGCTGTCGCGACTTGGGTGAGGTTTTTCATACGGCGGCTGTAAGCGGAGCAAAAGGGATTGTGGGCAGACTCATGAATACAGAAAAGTTCACTAAAGAATAGAATGGCTTTGCTCCCTTCATGACAACATCATTATCGAATGCTATTAACCTCGATAGTGATAATTTAAATTTATAGGGAATAAGAGGATGACAAAAAAAGCACTTATCACTGGTATTACCGGACAAGACGGCGCCTATCTTGCTGAATTTCTACTCAAGAAGGGCTACGAAGTACACGGCATCAAGCGCCGTGCCTCGCTCTTCAATACTGACCGGATCGATCATTTATATCAAGACCCGCACGTCCAAAATAAAAAGTTCATCTTGCATTACGGAGATCTCACCGATTCCACCAACCTGATTCGTATTATCCAGCAGGTGCAGCCCGACGAAATCTATAATCTCGCAGCCATGAGTCACGTGGCGGTAAGCTTTGAAACTCCCGAATACACGGCTAATGCCGACGGTATCGGCGCTTTGCGTATCCTTGAAGCTATCCGCATCCTTGGCCTAGAAAATAAAACCCGCTTCTATCAGGCCAGCACCTCCGAGCTATACGGCCTGGTGCAGGAAACACC
>JBAQYH010000267.1:0-1719 GCA_049299935.1 Methylobacter sp.
CACCAGTTTCATGATGACGTTCACCGGCATCAGGTACTTGCCGAAGGGGATATACAGGAATTCCTTGCCAAACCCGATCACACCCTTGGATTTGATGCTGAAGTAAACAATCAGGAAAAATACTGAGATTGCCATGGCAAAGGTCGTATTCAGATCGGTCGTCGGAACCACCTTGGCATGCAATTCCAGGCCCAGGATACCGCCGATGAACGCCAACAGGTCTACCGGCAGCAAATCCATGGCATTCATCAGGAATACCCAGGCAAAGATGGTCAATGCCAGCGGCGCAACCAGCTTGCTATGACCATGAAAGCTTTCCTTGACCTGGCCATCGACGAATTCGACGATCATTTCCATGAAACTCTGTAAACCGGTGGGTGCTTCGGACACCAGGTTTTTAGCCACTTTTCGGCCGACATACATCAAGATGAAGGCCGTCAACATCCCGAACAGGATAGTGTCGAGATGCCACGTCCAGAAACCCTCGCCCACTTTCCAGTTGGCAAGGTGGTGCTGGATGTACATGACCGGGTTGTCGGACGGTACCATTGCGCCATGCGCACTATGAGATTCGCTCACAATAAATCCTTGTAACTTCTTCTTAGCCCCCAGCCATAAGCTAGCTGGGAAAATGCAAACGTAGCCAGAGCCGGCACAGCGTTCAAGCGCAGAACACCAAACGCAATGCCAAACAAGACCAGTACCAGTATAAATCGATTGATCACGCCGGAAATCAAAATCCCCAGCGCTCTCGCGGGAAATGCCACTGCTGCGTTTTCGGCCGCTTTAACTTTTCTCAGCAGGGACAGCCCATTGATCGTCGCCACCATCCCGCCATAAAAAGCCGACTTGGCCGACTCGACGCCGAGCCCCCAATAAACCAGTGCGCCGCTTATCAAAGCAATGCCCACTTGCAGCGTTACAGTTCGGTAGGCCGCATCGTCCATCGGTTAGTGCTCTCAATCAAACCACAGTATTCTAATATGCTCTCTCGCCGACGTCAATTTATCCGTATTATCAACGAGTTGGTTTTTCAGGATTTTGATGTCCGAATTAGGCCTCAGAATGCTTTTATGGTCTTGATTATAGAAAGAATTTATACGTGTTCAAAAAATTTGGCGATGATATTATCCAACTGTTCCAAACTACCGTAGTCGATAATCAATTTTCCAGCACCCCTATTGCCCGTTTTAAGGGTAACTTTTGCCCCGATTTTTTCGGCCAGGTTTTCCTGCAGGTGCAAGACATCCCGATCGGGTTTCTTGCTGGGCGGAGGCGGGGGCGCCAGCAAGCGTTTAACCAGATGCTCGGCCTCACGCACGGAAAGCTGCTTGGCTGAAATTTCCTGGCCAGCCTGAATTTGCGCAGCGCCAGGCAAGGGCAGCAGGGCGCGGGCATGGCCCATTTCCAGCTTGCTTTGCGTCAGCAATTCCTGAACCGGCGCCGCCAGATTGAGCAAGCGCAACAAATTGCTGACAGCACTGCGTGAACGTCCGACTGCGGCGGCCGCCTTTTCGTGGGTCATGCCAAATTCGTTGACCAGCCGTTGAATTCCATGCGCCTCTTCCAGAGGGTTCAGATTTTCCCGCTGTATGTTTTCAATCAAAGACATCGCCAGCGCTGCTTCATCGGGTACGTCCCGGATCAACACCGGCACTTCGTTCAAGCCGGCCAAGCGTGCCGCGCGCCAACGCCTTTCCCCGGCGATGATTTCATAAC
>JBAQYH010000268.1:0-5898 GCA_049299935.1 Methylobacter sp.
GCCATATAGCCCATGCGGAGCCGTAAGCTAAACCATCTTTCACCTTGGGTTTTTTGTTGGTCGAAGATTTCTCGCTCTTGTCTAAGTTGCTCTTCAAGGCGCATCAGTTTCTGTGTCGTCATTTCGGGCGCGCTCATCGCTGAACCTCCCGATCAAGATGCTTGATCTGGATCTTGCTGCGGAAATAGTGGCCAACCTCGACCGTTGCTGCACCGACCAAGATTCCGATGACAGACCAGAAGAAATTGAATTCACCTGGTTTTCGTTCGAGAAAATAGAAGAGGAACGCGGCTGCAATACAAATAGCCACGAACATCAAAGAGAACGTCTTTGACCGGATTTCAACTTCGCGCTTTTCTTTCAACAGTGCCAACTGCTGTTGCTCTCGCTCAAGTTGTTCTCGCTCGGCCAGGACTCGCTCTGTTCGGAAGGCTACTGCCCTTTCTTCATCCAAGGGACGAGAAAGGGACTGCACTATCTTTCTTGCAACGACACCCAAGTCCGGCTGGTGAGAAAGGTCCAAGTAAAGGCGGTCTTGAAGGAGGATAGGCACCTCAGCCTTTGCGTCTAGGACGAGTGGAAATACTTTCTTTCCATGCGCTATGGCCGTAGCCATCTCGGAGGATAGCCAGCGGTTTTTGGAATTGTCGCCAGAGATCAAAAACAGGACAGCGTCTGAAGCATCAATGGCCTTCGATATCTCGTCCGCAATGCTGTCTCCAGGCATTAGTTGTTCTTCATCAAGCCAAACCTTTGCGCCCGCCTCTCCAAGATGACAGGATAGTGCGCGCGCTATGTCTTTGTCTTTTGCCGAGTGACTAATGAATATCGTCGTCATAGTGAGATGGTTGAGAAGGCATAACAAAATATTAAAAAGTTTCTGTATATCATCCGTTATAAGGATGATATACAGCTATTTATCTTAGCAGCCGGATTACATCAGACGCTATGCTTTTCAACCGAGTAGCGCCAACCGGTCACCCCTACCGAGCTAAAATGCTGGTATTCCTTGCAACCATCAAGAAACCGGCACGTTTATTTTGTGGCCCTCCACGGATTGTTAAGCTCAACCCGGAAACGAAGAAAACTGATCGGCCACAGCCCACCAGCGCCCCTCTTCCTTAACCATAAAAAACATATCGCGACCGTCCGAATGAATAGTTTGACCGTTCATATCGAACGATATATCGAAATAATAGGCAACCACCGCAGCATCGCCGTAAACATGAATAACCGGATCGATCTCTTGCCAGCAATGAATGCGTGTCGCATCGGCAAAAGCTTTCCAACCGGCAATACAGTCCGCGCCGCCTTCACGGCGCAAACGGTCGGTGGACGTAATCGCCACCATGTTCCGGTGAAAATAGTTAGCCAGATCATCCGGGTTGCCTTTTGTCCAGGCATCGTTCAAGGCGCGAACGGTTGCCCATATTTCTTGTTGTACCGGGTCGTCAAAGCGGATGATCATTGGCTAACGCTCTAAAAACTAGACGAGACAAAACACGCACAGCTTATTTCCGTCGAGGTCGCGGAAATAAGCACCGTAAAAACCGTTATCGCCTCGCGGGCCGGGAGCGCCTTCATCGGTTGCTCCCAGTTCAAGCGCTTTTTCATAAAGCACATGTACTTTCTCCTGGTTACCCGCATATAGCGAAACCATGACGCCGTTGCCAACCGTGGCCGGATTGCCGTCGAAAGGTTTGATGACGCTCAAAGCCGTCTGTTTGGGACTCGTACCCCAAGCGATGTATCTTTCGGTATCCCTGACACGTTGCGCGCCGAATTCGGCGAGCAACGCATCGTAAAAAGACGCGGCGCGCTCGAAGTTGTTGGTGCCGAGAGTGACGTACCCGATCATAAATTCTCCTAAATTTTTCTAAATGAGGGTGAAACAAAGGTAAGTTATTGCTCAGTTTACATGATCAAGCTACCGGCTAACAGGCGTAATAAGCGTTTAAGCCAAGAAACTTGGTTAGCCATAGATAAGAAAAAGCCGTTCGTGCTGAGCAAAGTAAGCCCCCCTTCGGGTGGCACGGCGTCACCATGAAACAGCCGCTGTTTGAGGCAATTTTTGTATTCTCATGTCTTTGCGAGTGATTGATTTTATAAACGTTTCTTGAGGGCTTGTCGAAGCATGAACAGCTTTTTACTCGCTCCAAATGCTGCTGTACGAGAATCGCGGGAAAATGGATGCCCTGCCCTCCGCCGTGCGGGAAGATACCCAGCCACCCATGATTATCTAAGCATCGCGGTCGAATTCGATAACCGCCAGGACATTATTTATTACTGGAGCGCCGAACTACCGCCCGAAACCTCCTATCGCTGCCCGATATCGACTTGGGCTCACCGCGGAACCCATGTGGTGCTCCGTTCCGGCCAGCAAGGCTTGGGCGAGTGGTTTAATGAAGATCGTAACCTTTATCAGGACTATATCAATGCAATCGGCGGAACAGTGCCGGGCAATATCATAAAATAGGGTTAATTGCAGTTAGTCTGTTTCAGCATGAAGAAGGCGTGTGCCACTATGCAGACATCAGCTTTCTGAACGAGGGCCGTGTGGTTCCTGTGCAATGACCTTAACCGGAGCGGGCCATCTTTTCCATTTTGATGAGATTGCAGCCAAGCCGGGCAAGCAACTGGGTCGTAGTATGACGGCACAGCTAAGGAACGGGCATGAAACAACTTGAGCATTTGATTCTCCTCACCCCAACCCTCTCCACCAGGAGAGGGAGCAAGTTGCCGAAGTTATTTCGAACGCATTCCTAAGTCGGCTTGCTGTATTCCTAATTTAATGGCGCATTTACTCAAAACTTGGTAGCAAACTATTCCGTTGAGCTTAAAGGCACTCACCAAAAGGCTACTGAAAGAGACATAGCGCTCTTGCAAAAAAGTTAACTGCTCGTATTATGCTGCTTTCCGAATCATCATCTACTCCCATCTGAGCGAAAAATCGTACACTTTTGTAAGGCAGTCTTACCACCTATCACTTTACTTAAATAGCACGTCATACCGGCATGGACTGCCGGTATCCAGGACACATGGATGTGATCTGAGCCTTGCCATCCCTGGCTTCTGGATTCCGGCAATCCCTGCCGGAACGACGTATTGGATATTTGCGTTAAACTGATAGGTGTTAAGGTAATACCCGTTGCTTTACATGGCTTTTCATTATTTTGAAGTTGTACGCTTTCAAAGTAGGATGGGAGTAATCAAAAGCCAAAGCGAAAACCGATGTCGCCTAATCGGAACGATCCATCTAAACAGGCCCGCTTTCTAGGTGTTTCTACCGATTGCCTGAACCGTCCGCATCCTCTAACCTCCATGTTCTAGCTATTTTTATCATGCCACCTGCGTTCGGGCTGGACGAAAAAATAACGCTCCATGTTCTCTACGTTTCATCAGGAGGTCCACCATGCGATATGTATTATTGCTAACTCTTGTCCTGACCGCTTTGTTTGCCTATAGGCAGGCCAGTACCGCTCCGCTGGCGGAACCGGCCGCCGTCAATCCCCAATCAGCCACCGCCGAAAATAACCTGTTAGGTTTACCGCCGCTCCCTATACCGGCAAACAACCCGCAAACCCCGGATAAAATTGCCTTGGGCGATAAACTGTTTCATGACAAACGTTTTTCTGTCGACGGCACGGTCAGCTGCTCAAAATGCCATGACGATAACCAGGCGTTTACCGACGGCCTGCCGGTTTCGCTCGGCCACCACGGACTGACCGGAACGCGCAACGCTCCCACCGTGCTCAATGCCGCATTCAACAAGTCGCAGTTCTGGGACGGACGCGAACCGGACCTGGAAGGCCAATCCAAACAGCCGTTGATCAACCCGGTTGAGCACGGCTTGGCCGACCATAAACAGGTGCTCGAAATCGTCCGCACCGATCCCGATTATCTTGCCGCTTTCCAATCCGTATTTGATGTCAGCGCTAAAAAACTGACCATAGACCATGTCGCCCAGGCGATTGCCGGCTTCGAGCGCACCCTGGTTGCCGGCAATTCGCCGTTCGACCGCTATTTTTTCAAAGGCCAGGCCGATGCGATGACCGACGCCCAGGTTCGCGGATTCAACCTGTTCATTGCGGAAGGCCGCTGCGTTTCCTGCCATACCGTTGAGCAGGATCACGCGCTGTTTACCGACGGCCGTTTTCACAATATCGGCATCGGCATCAACCAAATCCAGCAAGACATTCCCAGGCTGACTCAAGCTTTTCTGGAGGCTAAGAACAAAGGCGGTCAAGTCGATGTGATGGTGTTGACCGATAAAAAGTCGTCGGAATTGGGACGCTTTGCGGTGACCGACGAATTAAGCCAAATCGGCGCATTCAAAACGCCCACCTTGCGCAATGTCGAGTTGACCGCGCCTTATATGCACGACGGCAGCCTGAAAACCCTGAAAGAGGTGATGGTTCATTACAACAACGGCGGCGTGAACCAAGCGGGCGAACCGGTCAACGATTTTTTGAGCGGCGGCATCCGCCCGCTTAACCTGACCGATGCGCAGCTGGACGACTTGGTGGCGTTTATGAAAGCCCTGACCAGCTCCAAATACGCCAGTCCGATAACTGCCCAAGCGGCCCACTGAAAGAGGCATTCACCATGAACACCATCAACAACAGTCGCCGCAATTTTATCAAAACCGCAGGCGCGTTAGCCATCGGCGGCACCTTGCCGATTAGCCTGGTCGAACTGGCCTTTGCCGAAAGCAGCCAAAACTTCACCTTCGCCTATATTTCCGACGCTCATATCCAGCATATCAAGGACAACCGTTTCGTCAGGAACTGGGACCGCGGCCTGATTCGCGCCGTTGCCGAAACCAAACTGTTGGTGCCCAAACCGGATTTCGTGGTGTTCGGCGGCGACTTGGCGCAGCTTGGCAGCAAGCCCGAACTGGATCACGGCGCGCAAATCCTGTCGGCCTTGCACGGCAATGTCCGTTACGTGATGGGCGAGCACGATTATTACTTGGACCTTGGCGAATACTGGGAAAAACTGTTCGGCCCCCAATACTACAGCTTCGACCATAAAGGCGTGCATTTCGTGGCGCTGAACAGCATCAAAACCTATGACGATTGGACGTTCAAACGCTGGCCGACCGCAGAACAACGGATGAAGGAAATGGCCGGGCTCGACAACCCGAACGGCTCGCCGTTCATGGTTGGCGAGGAACAGCGCTTATGGCTGAAAAAGGATCTGGACAAGGTCGACAAAGACACGCCGGTGGTGGTGTTTTCCCATTCGCCGTTGCAGAAAATTTATAGAGGCTGGAATTTCTGGACCGAAGATGCGGAGCAGGTCCAAGCCTTGCTGAAACCGTTCAAAAAGGTTTCGGTCATTTACGGCCACGTCCACCAGATCCAGTACAACCAGATCGGCAACATCAGCTTCAACTCGGTGATGGCGACCGCCTGGCCTTGGCCTTATCCTCAATCCTATGCGCAGGCCGAGCAATACCTGCCGAAACTGACCGTGCCGATGAACCGGGCCGATCCGTTTTTCGAGCGCGACGCCACCGGCTGGCAGTTTATCAATCTGGCCAACGGCAATGCGGATTTGAATTTTACGCTTTACAGCAATACCGGCCGTATCGTCCGCTACAGCACCAAGCAAAAACGCCCGGAAGACGCCGTCTACCAGGACGAAAAAGGGCGGATTATCCCGCAAACGCATTATTAGCCCGGCACAGGAGCAAGATATGTCTACTTATCAAAAAATAGCAATGGCGCTGTGTTTGACATTTGCAGCCACCGGTTCATCGTCGGCGGATGAATTTACCGATGCCGACGTACAGCGCTGGCAGCAGCAGTTTATGACCGTGGTTGGCGAGGGCCGCGAGTTATGGACCAGCCCCAAGCTCGGCACTAACGGCGTTGCCTGCGCCCAGTGCCATCC
>JBAQYH010000269.1:0-4778 GCA_049299935.1 Methylobacter sp.
TACAACCACCTGGACATGGATTTCGGCCGGCGTATTGCTTTTGCCGATCTTGCCGGCCTGCAAACGGCCTGGACTTGCAATAAAACTGAATTTATCGGCCGTAACGGCAGCCTGGATGCCCCGCTGGCATTGAGTCAGTCCAGGGCGCTTAAAAATCGCGTTGGAGCGGGGCTTGATCCGTGTGCGGCATTGACGACACAGGTAGAACTTGCAGTCAATCAAAGCATCGAGATTGTTTTCCTGTTGGGGCAAGGCAGTGACCGTGACCATGCCGGCGAGCTGGTTCAACGTTATCGGTCTGTTGATATGCAAAAAACTTTCGCCGCCGTAAAACAATCATGGGCTAAGACGCTCGGAAAAATCCAGGTAAAAACGCCGGACAGAGGGCTGGACCTGATGTTGAACGGTTGGCTGCTGTATCAAACCCTGAGCTGCCGGATGTGGGCGCGAGCCGCATTTTACCAAGCCGGTGGCGCCTTCGGTTTTCGCGATCAATTGCAGGACAGCATGGCGCTTGCGGTCGCCCGGCCCGATCTTGCCCGCGCCCATATCCTCCGCGCGGCGACGCACCAGTTTGCCGAAGGCGATGTGCAGCATTGGTGGCACCCGCCTTCCAATCGTGGCGTACGCACCCATTTTTCCGATGACCTTATCTGGCTGCCGTATGTAGTGGCTCACTATGTCAAGGTGAGCGGCGACAGGGCTGTGCTCGACGAAATAATGCCATTCCTGGCAGGGCCTGTGCTTGAGCCGGAACAGGAAGATGCCTATTTCGAGCCGGCTCAATCGGAGCAGCAAGCCAGCCTGTTTGAGCACTGTGCGCGTACGCTGGATTTGAGCTTGAAAGTCGGCGCACACGGTCTGCCGTTGATGGGCAGCGGCGACTGGAACGACGGCATGAACCGGGTCGGCCATTTAGGCAAAGGAGAAAGCGTGTGGCTCGCCTGGTTCCTGATCACTACGTTAACGGAATTTGCCGGTGTGGCCGAAGCGCGCGGAGATACCGAACACGCCGAGCGTTGGCGCGAACACGTAGCCAAGCTAAAGGCTGCGGTGGAAACTGAAGGATGGGATGTATCCTGGTACCGGCGCGCCTATTACGATGACGGCACGCCGCTGGGGTCTGCGACCAACACGGAGTGCCGCATCGACTCGCTTGCCCAAAGTTGGGGCGTTATTTCCGGTGCCGCCGACCCCGAGCGGGCGCGGATGGCGATGAATTCGGTTCGCGAATATCTGATCCAATACGGCGACGACTTGGTATTGCTGTTTACGCCGCCATTCGATAAGACACCGCTGGACCCCGGTTACATCAAAGGCTATTTGCCCGGCGTACGGGAAAATGGCGGGCAATATACCCATGCGGCAGTCTGGTGCGTTATCGCCTATGCAATGCTGGGAGACGGCGATCAGGCAACTGATCTCCTGCATATGCTGAATCCTATTAACCGCACCACTAACCGGACTGGCGTCTATGCCTACAAAGTCGAGCCGTATGTGATAGCGGCGGATATTTATGCGGTGCCGCCTCACGTGCGGCGCGGCGGTTGGACCTGGTACACAGGCGCAGCAGGATGGTTTTACCGGGCAGGTATGGAATGGCTGTTGGGCCTGAATATCCGCGGCGACAGAATCCATTTCAATCCTTGCATTCCGCGTGACTGGCGCAGTTACAGTTTAAGTTATCAACATGAAGAAACCCGCTATGAAATCACCGTCAATAATCCCGGTGGCGTATCGAAAGGCATTGTGTTGATTGAGTTGGACGGCGTAGCCCAATCAGAGCATGACGGTATTCCGCTGCTGCACGATGGACAGAACCATCAGGTGTTGGTGGTGCTGGGATGATGGCTGGATTCCCGTTACCACGTGCGGCGTCACTGCCATTAAGTTAAGAAATACGCTGGTTCCCAAGCTCCAGCTCTCATCGTTATACACAAGTGTCTACGGTAGACCGTCATTCCGGCAGGGATTGCCGGAATCCAGAGCACAGGGATGTGAACGGTTGATTTTATTGAGCAATTCCCTATGGCGTACTTACTGCCAGTGTCGGTATTGCCATCCATGGCTTCTGGATCCCGGCAATCCCTGCCGGGATGACGAAGCGCGTGAGAACGAGAGCAACGGGAGAAAGATTGTAATGGTGCCGCTGCTTGCCGCGGTAACGTAACTTTCCACGATAGCATCCCGCAGAAACTTGTAGTCACAGTGACTGCTGCGGGTGTTTATATTGATGTAGGATTGAAACAGCGGTTGTATTTCACCAACGTCGTTTTATTGACCTATTTTGGGTACTTTAGTATGGAAACAAGTAGCTTACTGCGGCACCGGATAATTAAAAATCTCATGCCTGAGCCCACTGAAAAAACTGCGGATACCGCGATCATTTTATGGAAACAGATGGCTACTCAAATCATTTTGATCGTCGGTGAAGGCGGTTTCAATTCGCTTTACGAAAGAAGTATGTTTCTTACCCAGTCGACATTTCCCTGGCTATCGGCCGGCTCACCGTCGACGCAGACCGATCAACGATTCGAGGACTTAAAAAAAAGCTTTGAAGGTCAAACGCCTGTGCAAGTTGGCGAAGCAAACAGTCTGCTCTTGATAACATTCACCGACATTCTTGCATCGTTAATTGGCGAGCAGTTAACAAACAGTATTTTACGCTCGGCTTGGGCCAATGATGCTTCGGATAGCCCCGGCAAGGAGTTAAAAAATGAATAAAAAGGTAAATATACGCCGTCTGAAAACCGGCGTACCCGGCTTGGACAACCTGCTGGGCGGCGGCTTGCCGGAATTCTCGTTTAACCTGCTTGCGGGTACGCCGGGAAGCGGAAAAACAACACTCGCTCAGCAGATCATGTTCTCGCTGGCGACCACGCATAATCGGGCGCTGTATTTCACCGTACTCGGGGAACCCGCTTTGAAGATGTTCCGTTACCAACAGCAATTTCCATTTTTCGACATTAGTAAAATCAGTGAATCGATCCGCTTCGTCAACCTGTCTACCGATCTCATGGAGGGGGATTTAGGCCTCGTATTGTCACGCATTGCTGACGAAGTAAAAGACTATGCCCCCAGTCTTGTATTTGTTGATTCGTTTCGCTCAGTTGTGCAGTCAGCCCACCGGAATGGGCACGGGAGAAGTGAGCTGCAACGATTCATCCAGCAGCTGGTCATGCAAATGACCAGCTGGCAGGCAACAACTTTTTTAATCGGTGAGTATTCGACATCGGAATCAGAGTTCAGCCCCGTTTTTACCGTAGCGGACGGCATTTTATGGCTTTCGCAAAATTTGCACCGCAATTCAATGGTGCGCAAGATGCAAGTGGTCAAAATGCGTGGTCAAGCCCAGGCACCGGGTTTGCATACGTTCCGTATTAGCGATCAAGGAATTCAGGTTTTCCCGCGTGCAATTATCGAACGGGACACAGAGATTGACTCAACAATCAAGATCGCCAGCGGCGAGGAACGCGTTTCTATGGGAATACCCGGCTTGGATGAAATGCTGGGCGGTGGCTTGCCGACTGGATATTCGCTACTCGTGGTCGGGCCGTCCGGTTCCGGGAAAACCATCCTGGCGACGGAATTTCTCGCCGAAGGTATCCGCCGGGGGGAGTCCGGTGTGATTGCGGCATTTGAGAAGAGCCCCAGCCAACTGTTAGACAATAAACTGTCTGCACTGGTCAAGGCCGGACAAGTCGGGGTAATCAATACCCGTTCCCTGGATTTGTCGATTGACGAAACATTGTATAACTTGATCGAAATGATTAAAAAGATGCAGGCAAAGCGCGTGGTCATTGACTCCTTGTCCGGGTTTGAACTGGCACTGGCACCCGAGTTTAGCGAAGATTTTCGCGGTTCGCTGTACCGGATGATTGCCGAACTTACCGGTATGGGCATGACTATTTTAATGACCTCGGAACTGGAAGACCGCTACACCGATTTGCGCTTTAGCCCATTTGGGAGTGCTTTTCTCGCTGATGCGATTATCGTGCAGCGCTATATTGAAATCGAAAGCCAATTCAAACGTGTGCTCTCGGTCGTTAAAGTCCGTGGCAGCAAGCACAGCAAGAGCATTCGCTTGTTCGACATTACCGACCAAGGCATCATTATCGGCGAGACCTTATCCGGCTATGCCGGAATCATGTCGGGCCGACCCACAGCGTCAGACTGTAATTAAAGCGACCAAGTGACAGGAGACGGTAATGAACATGAATAAAAGTGACGATGCTTTTAATACCGATGACCTTGGCCGACCGGATGTGCCGGCCCGGCCCAAGGACAAGTTACCGGAGAGCATCGAAAAAAACATTACGTGCCGGGAAAACACGGTCATTACCAATGAGGCCGCCGTTCTAAGCCGCGAGAAATTGGCGACTACCCGTGAAGATGCCGTTTATTTGCGTGAGAATGCTGCCGACTTGCGTGAACTGGCAGCGGATCTGCGCGAAGAGCAAGCCGCCTCAAGCGAAGACGCCGCCCATGTTCATGAACAGGCCATCGCCTCGCATAAACAGGAAATTCAAGCGGCTGAGACGATGCAGGCCGCCTCCGACGACCATCTCATTATGCTGCAACAAGCGAACGCCCATCTGGTCATCGCTACCATTGAAGCACAAAAGCTGGCCGAACAAGTCCAAATGGCAAAAGATCAATTGGATCATTTGGCCCATCACGATGTTCTCACCAGTTTGCCTAATCGCATGCTGTTGCAAGACCGGCTTATCCAGGCAATTGAGTTGGCCCGTCGGCAGAGCGGACAACTTGCAGTGATG
>JBAQYH010000270.1:0-2761 GCA_049299935.1 Methylobacter sp.
TACACAAGGTTACTTATCCTGCTTTAGGAAATGGTGGGGCGCATAAGCCGCCCCGGTTTTACGGGGTGTTAGTTTTTGCGGCTGTATTTGGAAAAAATAGCTTTTACCGGGTTGGCTATTTTAAAGGGTTCTTTATCCATCGGGGCTTTGTCTTCTTCATACCTGATTTTTGCCAACAGATCGGCTTGTTCCTGCTGGTAAGAAGCAAGGTTGTTTTGGATGGCTGTCTTGTGGGAGTCGGAAATATCCAGCCGTATGAGCCGGTTGTCGCGGCGCATCAGGTAGCTGATCACGGCATCGAGCAAATCGTCATCGACTTGCTCGGGCGAAAAGCTTTTTGAAAAAAACTCCAGGTTTTCTTGATTATTGATAGTCACTTTCAGCTTTGAAAGATTATAGTCAATTTCAATTTTGAAACTGACCGGGATTTTCCGTTGAATGGTGAAGCCGGCGCTTTCAATAGCCGTTGCGTTGCCTTGATTCTTCCAAGTGAAAGCCAGTCTTCTGGCGTGAAGAAAGGCAACCTCCGCTTCAATCTGCCGTCTGGATTCCACCGAATACGTAAAACCGCCGTCAGCCTCGCAAACAAAACTCACGTTGATTTGCATAAGCCGGTCATAGTCGGCCAGGCCGCTGTAACCGTCGGTATTGATCTTGTAGTTTTGCTGGGACAGCTCCCCAAATTGCGGATACCGGGAGCTGTAGTTATTGACCAGGATGGGTTCTTCAAGAAAGTTAAGATGCTTGACGGTCTCATTCAGGCTGTCGTAAAAATATTGCATTTTCGGCAACAGCGCCGATTGATAAACGCTCTCCAAATTTTGCTGGGTAGATTCCTGTTGGAGCTGTTCGGCTTTTTTCTGATCCGCTTTTTGTCGTAACTCATCCAGTATGCTCATTATCTACCCTCTCAGATGTCCTAACCGGCAGCCAAATAGTACAAGCCGCTGCTTAAGCATATCAAAGAAAACAAGGTGTTAATGCGTTTGCCTGTCGTGAGTCCAATGACGCAGCCGCCAACGGAAATAACCAGACTCATCAGCATTAACGCCGAGAAATACTGCGCAGCGCTGGAATCGGCCGGAATTTCTGCGGCATGGGCATAGCCGTGGAAAACAGCAAAAAACGATACGCCCATAAACAGTATTTTAGAGCGTTGCTTTTGGTTGATAGTGACCAGCAAGCCAAACGCCACCAGCGACAAGGCGATTAATGACTCGACAAACGGTATTTGAACGCCATAAGCATTAAGCAAAGCGCCGGCAGCCATCAATGCCAGAAAAACAGCTGGAAATGCGAACACCGCTTTGCCGCCCTGTTTGGCTGCAATCAGGCCCACCGCCAGTAATACCAGCAAATGATCGATGCCGGTTAATGGGTGCAGCAAACCGCTGATCAGGCTGTGCTCAATATGTCCACCGGTATGTGCATAGAGCGAGGGCGATACGAGACATAAGGCGGCAATCAGCCAGTTTTTAATACGCATAAGTGAATCCTCTTAAAGTTGTTAAATCGGTGAACAATGTTCTGCAAGCTTGCGGGCTATCATTGCCGTAAAAAAGGCCTCAGTCTATTAACTGGCCTGAGGTCTGTCAACGCTTTATCGACTAATAGCCGTGATTAAAAGTTACCTCATGTAGGGCGTGCCGTGCGCGCCTGTTCTGTCTAACTTTAACGTCCTATGGCGCGCCCTGCTCAGCAGGCATCGCTTTATCAAGCAATCGCCTTAATCGCGTCCGCCAGCAAAGCGTCAAGTTTGATGCAGGAAGTCGGATGGTCGATGCTGTCGGTGCTCCAGATGGATTTGACGCCGGATTTCAGGATATGGCCGTAAGCATCGCCGCAAAACAAAGCGTGGGTGACGACGGCGTAAATGTCTGTGCAGCCTCGGGCTTGCAGCAGCCCGGCGGCTTTGGCCAGCGTCCTGCCGGTGCTGGCCATATCGTCGATGACGACTACCGGTTGGCTGCCAAAATCGCGATCCGGCAAGACCATTTCAACCCGCTTGTCGCCGAGCCGGTTTTTAGCGGCAATCGCATAATCGAAACCGATGTTGCGTGCGATAGCGCCGACCCATTGTTTTGATTCGCTGTCCGGCCCGAGCAAGACGGCATGGTTAAATTGTTGCTTCAGAAAAGCCCCGATTTGATCGGCGGCAGTCAGGCTGATCGCGTTTTTTATCGGAATCGCCTGGGTTAACGACGAGATACGGTGCAAATGCGGGTCTACGGCCAGCACATCGTCGAACAGGTCGGCAAGCAGCTTGCCGACGATACGCTGGCTGACCGCCTCGCCGGGCTGGTTGGCGATGTCCTGGCGCATATAGCTCAGATAAGGCGAGACCAGGGTCAGGCGCTTGGCGCCTAATTCCCGCGCGGTGGTGGCGCACAGCAACAGTTCGATCAGCTTGTCGTTGGGCTGATTGAGGCTGCGGCAGACGATAAGGTGCTCAGGCAGCGACGGAGGCAGGCGGATCAGGCTTTCGCCGTCGGGGAAATGATGCAGGACGACTTCGGCCAGCGGCGCATCAAGACGATCCGCCAGACGTTGTGCTTGGCTTAAGTAGTCGGGGAAAGCGAGTATCATCATGAGTTAAAATTCTGCTTAATTAAAAGCCGATGTTATCAGGCGGCTAAGAAATTTTCGCCACGAAGAATTATGTCTTTGTGGCAAATAAAAAATGCTCACTACTAATTAATCGCTGTAGGAGCGGGCCATGCCCGCGATGCAAGCGGTAAAGACTCTCATCGCGGGCATGGCC
>JBAQYH010000271.1:0-9007 GCA_049299935.1 Methylobacter sp.
ATATAGAGTGAGCGGCGGAACTGGAGAGATTTCCGCTCGGCCTCGGTCGGGCCGTAACTCACTTGCCCCAGCGCCTGCCAGGCACGTTCGGTTTCCAGCACCAACTGCGCCATCTCATCGGGTTCCATAGAAAATGTACTATCCACGCCGCCCTCGGCACGGTTGAGCGTAAAGTGCTTTTCAATGACGGTCGCGCCCAACGCGACACCGGCCACCGACACGCCTATCCCCATCGTGTGATCGGAAAGCCCCACTTCGCAGCCGAACAGCTCGCGCATATGGGGGATGGTCAAGATATTGGTATTTTCGGGCGTGGCAGGATAAGTACTGGTGCATTTGAGCAGGACCAAGTCCTTGCAGCCTGCGCCTCGTGCGGCGCGCACGGTTTCATCGAGTTCGGCGACGGTCGCCATGCCGGTTGAAATGATCAGCGGTTTTCCGGTAGCCGCCACGCGGCGGATCAACGGCAAATCGGTGTTTTCGAAAGAGGCGATTTTGTAACAAGGTGCATCCAGGCTTTCGAGAAAATCCACTGCCGTGTCGTCGAACGGCGTACTGAAAGCGATAATCCCCCGCTCACGCGCCCTGTCAAAAATGGGTTTATGCCACTCCCACGGCGTGTAGGCTTCACCGTAGAGCTGGTATAAAGACGCTCCCGCCCACAGGCTCTTCGCATCGCTGATATGAAACTCGCGCTCGTCCAGGTCCAGCGTCATCGTGTCCGGTGTGTAAGTCTGGATTTTCAGCGCATGCGCACCGGTCTTGGCGGCCGCGTCCACGATCTCAAGCGCCCGCTCAAGCGACTGGTTATGGTTGCCCGACATCTCGGCGATAATAAAGGGAGCATTACCCCGCCCGATTGATCTCCCGGCAATCTTGACTACGTTATTCATTCTATAAAAGCTTCTTAAAATAGGAAGTGGACTCAACTTCATACCCAGAGGATAGGAACAGTTGATGTGAACGCTCGTTACCCCCAAGCACATCGGCACGGAGGACGTTTATGTCCTGGCGATTTTGGGTGAACCACATTTCCGCACTGTGCAACAGGTCGCGTCCGCAACCGGTAATGCCGGGTACGAGGTAAATGGAGACCTCCGCCCGATGATTCTGAATATCGAAGCGCACAACGCCAATCGAAACACCGTCACGCTGACCGATCAGCATCACCCTGTTCGGATCGTTCAACAGCGAGGCAAACCAGCGGCTATGATCTTCCCTGTTGATGAGGCCGGAATTCCGTGACACCGCCCTGATCGCCGGATGATTGCGCCAAGCAAACAAGTTCTCCGAATCGTCCGCCATTGCAGTCCGCATCACAATCCCGCTACAGCCCATACCGGCAACGACACGCACCCCCCCCCTACCATCCACGGCCTGCATAGCATTGCGGGAAATCAGTTGCCTCAGGCAACTATTTTCGATCAGGGAGCCAATATGATGCCCGATGACAAGATCATGTTTTAAATCAGGGGCGTACAACAATCCTTCTGACGCGGCATCGGCAACCTGCCGACACTGATTTTCAGCCGTACTAATGACTATCGCCGGCAAGCCGAGGCAGCAACGCTCCCACGTTGTACCGCCTCCCGCCCCTATCGACAAGTCGGCTGCCGCCATCAACTCGGCCATCCGGCTCGTTTGCACATGGCAAGTAAAATGATGACGAAGACATGCCGCCTCAATTGCCTCACGGCATGGATGCTGCGCGCCGGTCACCACGTCCACCTGCATATCCGCAACGCCCATATCAGTCAGCGCCTGGATGGCTCGGCCCGTATAGTTGTCGACATCCACACCGCCGAAAAAGATCAGGATGCGTTGGACCGAACCTTTGCGGTATTCGACCTGTTCGCGGAGCTGCCGGAACTCTTCGCGCAGCAATGCGTAGCGCGGGCCAAGCAACAGCCGGCAATGCTCGGGGACTTTACCCGCATACCGAGTGTTCATATCTGCATAGTAATTCTGGTCGAGCAGTATGTCGCAGTCGTGCTGGCGATCGGCAATGTCGTCAATCGCCAGGATTTTCGGGGCGGTTTGCCGAAGCCTGGACTCCCAGCGGGAATCCAAGGCATAGTGGTCAACGATGAGCCAATCCCAGACGCTATCGGATAAAGCGTTAATAGCATCCTTCGCATCCTCGGCCTGGCTGCAACCCAGCCAGTGCGCATGAGCCAGTTCATCTAGGTCCGCATTATTTTCAGCGCTATCGAGCCGAGCCAACTCATAGCCCTTTACTTCCAACAGATTAGCCAAATATTCCGGCAGATGACGGCTGACAAAACGAATCTGCGCTCCGCGCTGCGTTAATTCATCCGCCAACGTCAGGCAGCGCATGAAGTGTCCGGTACCGATCTGAACGGAAGCATCGACACGGAAGGCAACCTTCATACTTATCTAAGCCTTTTGCAGCAAAAACCAAGTGCCGTCGTCCCCCGGAAAAGCCGGATCGCGTTGATAGCAAAAACCGTAGTCCACCAGCTTCAAGTCAGGGTATTTGTCCAGCATTTCACCGGCAAAATCCCTTTTGAACAAACGGTCCGCATGCCCGCGATAGGGAATGGCTACCGGTGCCGGATTGTAATATTCGGACACCAAAATCAGCCGGTTGGACGCCTGGTACAGCTTTTCGTAAACGCTGTCCAGCATGTCCGGATTAATATGGATCAGCACGCCTTTGATCAATGCGAGATCGACTTTCCCGGCTACCGGATATTCGAAGATGGAACCTTCAAACGTATTACCCTCCCCAATCAGTTTTTTAAGCTGCGTTGCCGCATCGTGGTTGATTTCGACGCCTTGCAGCTGGATGTCCGGATAAAGCAGTTGCAGCGCCTTCAGGTTCATCCCTATGTTCGCGCCAAACTCAAGACAGGATGTTACCGGACCCGCCTGTTTAAGCGCCATCGAGAAAAAATTCAGTTTGGATGCCAAAAGATGCGCACTGTTGTTTCGGCCGATATAGTCGGCACCGAACTCACCCGCCCAGAATTCCTCCTGCGGTGTTTTAAATTTTTCAGCCATCTTTATCTCCGGCAATTAGTTTCGTATAAGGTCTTCAGGCAGGGCGGTTCGCACCATTGAACGCCGCAAACATCAATTCGGCCCGATGCCAATCCTCTGCGTTATCAATATCCACGACGCGCCAACTGGGAATCACCAAACCCATCCCGTGCTGATGAATATTTTTCCCGTCCAGCCAAGCGTGTACTCGCCCCCAATAAAACTGTCCGGCATCGTAATAAGCCGGCTCAAGGTCCTGGGTTCGAGTCGAGGCATATTGACTATAAAACGGTTCCATCAGCCCGTTCGGCAATTGCCGTAGCGCGCGCTGGATCGCTGAAGGGTAAGCGGCAACAGGAAAAACATAATCCGCTTCATTCTCCTCCAGCATCTGCAATGCGGCCACCAAATCGGCACATTGCATAAACGGTACGGCGGGGTAAATACAGCAGACCTGGTCGACTTGCCATCCCAGCGCTTGGCAAGCGCCAACAGCATGGGCCACGACCGGAACGGTGGGGGTGTAATCGTCCGCCAGTTCTGCCGGCCGGACAAAGGGAATCTCGCCCCCCCATGCCCTTGCCAGCTCTGAAATTTCGGCATCATCGGTGGTCACGACAATATGATCGAACAGCCCTGACGCCTTCGCAACCTCAATGGCCCCGGCAATCATGGGCTTTCCGCAGAAATCCTTGATATTCTTGCGGGGGATGCGTTTACTGCCGCCCCTGGCTGGAATAATGGCAATATTCATGCGCTGACCGCCCTCCTCAACGCGTTCACGACTTGGTCTTGTTCAGCCGCCGTCAACGCGGGAAACATCGGCAGACTGATGGCTTCCGCATAATACCGCTCGGCTTCCGGGCAGCGGCCTGCTTTGAAGCCCAGCCTTTGATAATAGGGCTGAAGATAGACCGGTATGTAATGCAGATTGACGCCTATGCCCGCCGCTCTGAGCGCCTCGAACACATCCCGATGCGTCTTGCCGATTTGTTCGGTTTTTAAACGGATGATGTACAGGTGCAAGGCGGAATAACAGTCTGGATGTTGAAACGGGATCACCACCGGTAAATCGCCGAGCATGTCATCGTATCGCCTGGCGAGTGCATGGCGCATCGCGACGAATTCATCGAGCCGCTGCATCTGGCTTAAGCCCAAGGCCGCCTGAAGGTCGGTCATACGGTAGTTGAAACCTAAATCAATCTGCTGGTAATACCAGGGGCCGTCAGGCTCGTGCGTCATCTGATCGATTTCGCGGGTAATGCCGTGACTGCGAAGAAGCTGCATGCTGTTTGCCAACCCGGCATCATTGGTTAATGCCATGCCTCCCTCGCCGGTTGTAATAATTTTTACCGGATGAAAACTGAAAACCGTGATGTCCGAATAGCGGCAATTGCCAACCGGTTCGCCGCGATATTTGCCGCCGATCGCATGCGAGGCATCCTCAATAATTTTGAAACCGTATTGCTTGCTCAGCCGGTGAATGGCTTCCATATCGCAGGATTGGCCGCATAAATGCACCGGGATCACAACTTTCGGCAGGCTGCCGGTTTTTTCCGCCTGGGCCAGTTTATCCGCCAGGCATGTCACGCTGATGTTGTAAGTATGCGGATCGATGTCGACAAAATCGACACCGGCACCGCAATACAGCGCACAATTGGCGCTGGCTACAAAGGTAATGGGACTGGTCCAGACACTGTCGCCCTTGCCGACGCCCAGCGCCAGGCAGGCGATATGCAGGGCCGAAGTGGCGCTATTGGCGGCAAGCGCATATTGTGCGCCGCAATAAGCCGCTACCGAATGCTCAAAGCCGGGAACCGCCGGGCCTTGCGTCAAGAAATCAGAACGCAGCACATCCGCCACGGCCTGGATGTCGGCCTCGCTGATGGTTTGGCGACCGTAAGGAATCATAGGCCGCCTGTTTAACCTAAGTGAGTCTGCACTAACGCGCGCAAGTCATCCACCGTCAAAAACTGCTCGTTACTGCCGCTGTTGTAACAAAAGCCGGGAGTAACAGCCTTCGCGCCGGTTTTTGCGCAATACTCTTCGATGGAATAATGCCCTCCCGCCGGCAAAATCGCGTAATACCGGCCCATGTCCACGGTATTAAAACTATCGCTGGAGGTAATCATTTCCTCGTGAATCTTCTCGCCGGGACGCAGGCCGATGATTTTTTGCTCGCAGTCCGCATCAATCGCCAACGCGACATCGGTAATGTGGTAAGAAGGAATTTTCGGCACCAACACTTCCCCGCCCCAGGCATGTTCAACTGCCCACAACACCATCTCCACGCCTTCCTGCAAGCTGATGTTAAAGCGCGTCATGGCCGGATCGGTAATCGGCAACACGCCGGTCTTACACTGTTCCAGGAAAAACGGTATCACCGAACCGCGGCTGCCCATCACATTGCCGTATCGCACCACGCTAAAGCGGATGTCCCGGTCGCCTTTGATATTGTTGGCCGCCACAAACAGCTTATCCGAACAAAGTTTGGTCGCGCCATATAAGTTGATCGGCGCCGCCGCTTTGTCTGTAGACAATGCCACGACACATTTGACGTGAGTATCCAGGCAGGCTTCAATGAGATTTTGCGCACCCAACACGTTGGTTTTAATGCATTCGAATGGATTGTATTCCGCGGCGGGCACTTGTTTCAGCGCTGCCGCATGCACCACGATATCTACCCCTTCAAGCGCCCTGCGCAAGCGGGCCTGGTCGCGAATATCGCCGATAAAATAGCGCATGCAGGGGGCATCGAATTCCTGTTGCATTTCAAATTGCTTAAGTTCATCACGCGAATAAATAATCAGTTTTTGTGGTTTGTAATTTTTAAGGATTGTCTTGGTGCAATGCTTACCGAAAGAACCCGTCCCACCCGTGATCATAATAGATTTGTTATCAAACATTATTCTTCCTTATTTGAATATATTCCAACAACTTGAATATGAATGCACATATTTGCCAAACTGTAGTAACCCCGCTTTTTCGTTTAACAGTTTAGCATCTAAAATCAACTGCGTTTACCGGCCGGATTTATTTCTTCGCGCTTCCCGCTTTTTTCGCAATATCATGCAGTCAGGCGTTAAAACTAATTTTCAATAACCTGCACACGCTGGGTCACGCCGCACACCAGCGTATAGGGTATGGTATCGGCCCACAGTGCAATTTCTTCAACCGGCAAGCTTTCACCCCACAAAGTCACCGGATCGCCAAGCTTGGCATCGCTCCCAGCGCCCAGGTCAACGGTAATCATGTCCATTGAAACCCTGCCGATCAGAGAAACGCGCCGTCCGTTAACCAGCACCGGCGTTCCGGCTTTGGCGTAACGGGGATAACCGTCGCCATAGCCTATCGCGACGACGCCCAGTGTTGTAGGTTTTTCCGATGTCCAGCTGCCGCCGTAACCGACTGTCTCGCCGGCTTCGACTTGCTTGACTGCAATCAACCGCGAATGCAGCGCCATAACCGGCCTTAATCCTAATTGCCGGCCTGTCGAATCGGGAAAAGGGGAAATACCGTACAACATCACACCGGGGCGTACCCAATCGCTTAATGATTGCCTCCAGCCCAGTATGCCCGCCGAATTGGCCAGGCTGCGCTCGCCGGAAAAACCTTCAACCGTTTCATTGAACAGGCTGATTTGCATTGGCGTTTTCTCGTCATTAACATCATCGGCACTGGCAAAATGCGTCATCAGGTTGATCGGCTGCTTTACCAGGGCGCACCGGCTTAAGCGCCGATAGACCAAACCAAACTCTTTCGCCTTGAACCCCAGGCGGTTCATGCCGGTATCGAGTTTTAACCAGACCGCACAAGCCCCATCTGCGGCATGGGCTTCAAGTATTTCCAGCTGTGCTAAGGAATGCACCACGGCGTCCAATTGATGATGCAATAATTCATCCAATTCTTCGGCACAGGTGAAGCCTTCCAAAACGGCAATCCTGTTTTTGAATCCGGCCTTGCGCAGGCGAACGCCTTCATCAACCCTGGCGACGGCAAAAGCATCAGCCTGTTGCAAGGCTTCGGCAATACGCAGCAAGCCATGACCGTACCCATTGGCCTTGATGACTGCCATAACCTTAGCATTCGGCGCATAGCTGCGCACAACGGATAAGTTATGTTGAACCGCATCCAAGTCGATGACTGCATAGGCTGCCGGGGTCATTCATAATCCCCGCCGTGATAGGTTCCCGCGAAATTTTCAAAACGGGTAAATTGCCCCAAGAAGGTGAGCCTGACGGTTCCGAGCGGGCCGTTACGCTGCTTGCCGATAATGACTTCGGCAATGCCTTTGTCCGGGCTGTCTTCGTTATACACTTCGTCCCGGTACACGAACACGATCAAATCGGCGTCCTGCTCGATAGCTCCCGACTCTCGCAAATCGGACATCATCGGCCGTTTATTGGGTCGCTGTTCAAGATTTCGGTTAAGCTGGGATAAGGCGACCACGGGGACGTTCAGTTCTTTGGCCAGCGCTTTTAAGCCTCTGGAAATATCGGAAATCTGCTGAACCCTGTTCTCGCCGCTGGACGGCGACTGCATCAACTGTAAATAATCCAATACTATCAGCCCCAGCTGACCATGTTCCCGCATCAAACGCCTGGCTCTCGAACGCACTTCGGTGGGTGTTAACGCCGGGGTATCGTCGATGAATAACTTGGTTTCTGCGAGCAAATTGATGGCCGACGTCAAGCGCGGCCACTCATCGTCCTCCAGCTTCCCGGTCCTGATCCTATGCTGGTCGATACGCCCTAATGAAGACATCATCCTCATGGCTAGCGCATCGCCCGGCATTTCCATACTGAATACCGCAACCGGCTTGTCGCCTTTAATGGCGATGTTCTCGGCCATGTTCATCGCGATAGTCGTTTTGCCCATCGAAGGCCTGCCGGCGACAATAATCAAATCGGCGGGCTGCAAGCCGGAGGTCAGCTCATCAAAATCGGTAAAACCCGTAGCCGCTCCGGTAATATTGCCTTCCTGTTCAAACAGCGTTTCAATCTTGTCGACAGCGCGCGCCAACAGCGATTTAATGGCTGTAAAACCGCCCTGCCCCCGCTGCCTTTGCTCGGCAATCTTGAATACCTCGCGTTCGGCATTTTCAAGCAGGTCAGCCGTTTCGCGGCCTTCGGTATTGAATGCGGAATCCGAAATCTCGGTGCCGACATGAATCAACTGCCGCAACACCGACCGGTCCCTGACGATATTGGCGTAGGTGACGATGTTCGCGGCGCTGGGCGTGTCTTTTGCCAGCATGCCCAAATAGGACAGCCCGCCGGAATTTTCCAGCTCGCCGATCGCTTCCAACGCTTCCGATATGGTAATCACATCAAAAGGGATCTGTTTTTCGGCGAGTTGTTCAATGGTCTTGAAAATCAGCCGATGGTCCCTGCGATAAAAATCGCTTTCAACCACCTTGTCCGACACGGAATCCCAGGTTTGATTATCCAGCATCAATCCGCCCAAAACCGACTGCTCGGCCTGAATGGAGTTGGGTGGGATTTTTAAGGAATCCAGCGAATAATCGCGATCAAACGAATAATTTTCAGACATAGTTCACAGAGATAAAAACATTAATCATAAAGTACAGCATAAAAAAGCTTTCAAAAAAGTCAGGAAAGATTAGTTAACACAGGAGAGTATATGGGGGAACGGCGTTCAAGTTTTAGTATTGATCATGCCCGGCATAGATGCTGTCCGACATTATAAACCAACTTACACCCACTAATCTCGATACGGTTACCAATATTCTGGAAAAGCAGAATAGACTCTTTGCCGGACATCACTTTCCTGCTGGATGGCGAGGCTTGGGGAGAGGATAATAAATCACCCCTCAGCCTATGCCTTAACAGGGACTCAATGAATATCTTTTTGCATCATCAAACCGCAGGATCTGTGCGCCGCATTACGTTAACAGCGTCACTTGCTTTATTGTGTTTTTCGGGCAATGCATCGGCTGAGTCTAATGAGGTCCAAGAGTTGAGACTGGAAGTCGAAATGCTTA
>JBAQYH010000272.1:0-14401 GCA_049299935.1 Methylobacter sp.
GTTAATGGGGTTTTCACTGAACCTCATCACGCTGTTTGCGTTGGTGCTTGCCATTGGTATTGTCGTGGACAACGCTATCGTGGTCATTGAGGCCGTTCACGCCAAAATGGAGCATTCGGGCATAGGCCCGAAGAAAGCCACTGAACAGGCCATGCGTGAAATCAGCGGCGCGATTATTGCAATCACCTTGGTCATGTCGGCGGTTTTTTTACCGGTGGCTTTTATGGATGGCCCCACGGGGATTTTTTACCGGCAGTTCTCCCTGACCATGGCATTTTCAATTGTGCTTTCAGGAATAACCGCACTCACCCTGACCCCTGCGCTTTGCGCGTTATTCCTTAAAAATAATCATAATGCAGAGCACCCTAAAAAAGCCGGGGTTCATAGATTCTTTGAACATTTTAATAGCGGCTACAACAAGCTTTCCGGCAACTACAAAAAACTTATCGGCGCGATAGCTAACCGAAGGCTTATCACTTTCGGGATATTACTGGGCTTTTCTGTGAGTGCCGGCTTGATAGGCGCTAACGTGCCTTCGGGTTTTATTCCCGAGGAAGATCAAGGGACCATCTATGCCAATATCACGACGCCCTCGGGCGCGACCCTGGAACGCACCGAAAAAGTAGTGAATGAGGTGCAGCGTATCGCATCGGGCTTGGAAGGTGTCAATTCGGTTTCAAGCCTGGCAGGATTCAGCGTGCTTTCCGACGGTACCGGCGCCGTTTACGGCATGAACCTGATCAGCTTAAAAAACTGGGAAGAAAGAACAGTCTCCGATAAGGAAGTTATCAGCGTTCTTGAAGAAAAAACCAAACACATCAAAGATGCCGGCATTGAGTTTTTCACCCCGCCGCCGGTGCCGGGTTACGGCAACTCCAGCGGCTTTGAAATGCGGCTGTTGGACAAAACCGGTTCGGGCGACCTGGCGCAATTGCAGAAAGTGGCCGAGGCCTTTGTAGAAGAACTGAACAAGCGCCCCGAAATAGTGAACGCTTTCACCACCTTCAACGCCGGTTTTCCGCAATTTCTACTGCATATTGATGGCGATAAGGCGGCGCAAAAAGGCATCACGGCCGAGAATGCCATGAGCACCCTGCAAACCTTGATAGGCAGCGAATATGCGACCAACTTTATCCGTTTCGGCCAGATGTATAAGGTCATGGTGCAGGCGTTGCCCGAATATCGCGCCCAACCTGACGACCTGATGAAGTTGCACATCAAGAATGAAGCGGGGGAAATGGTGCCTTTTTCCGCTTTTCTGCGCATTGAAAAAATCTATGGCCCTGAGCAGGTGACGCGTTACAACATGTACACCTCAGCCATGATAAACGGACAGCCTGCGCCAGGGTTCAGCAGCGGGCAGGCCATTGCCGCCATCAAAGAAGTGGCAGCGCAAAAACTGCCGAAAGGTTTCGGCTACGACTGGGCCGGGTCGTCCCGCGACCAGGCTCAGGCGGGCAACCAGGCCGTTTATATTTTTGTGATTTGTCTGGTATTTGTTTACCTGCTCCTCGCCGCGCAATATGAAAGCTTCCTGATGCCCATGCCGATTATCCTGTCCCTGCCGATCGGCATATTCGGCGCATTGTTTTTACTTTGGGTCATGGGCCTGGAAAACAATATCTACGCGCAAATCGCGATGATCATGTTAATAGGCATACTCGGCAAAAACGCCATTCTGATCATTGAGTTTGCCACCATGCAGCACCGGCTCGGGAAAACGCCGTTTGAAGCCGCCATTGAAGGCGCGGCGTTGCGTTTGCGCCCTATTTTAATGACCTCGTTTGCCTTTGTTGCCGGTCTGATCCCGCTAATGTTCGCTTCAGGCGCGGGAAAGATAGGTAACAACACCATCGGCTCGGCGGCAGCCGGGGGCATGATTTTCGGGACCCTTTTCGGGGTCATTGTTATCCCCGGTTTGTATGTGGTGTTTGCAAGCATTGCAGATAAGCATCATCGCCGCAAAACAAAAGAAGAAAGCCCATTCACTGAATCTATTTAATGTCCGATGAAGCGTAGAATTTATTGCCCCCTTATCTTTCCTTTTTTGCTGATAACGTTCAGTGGTTGCTCAACACTCAATACCGATTTGTCCATTCCGGAAAAGGAAATTCCGGCCGGTTTTCAAAATCAAAAAAGCAGCAGCGCTACTATTGCCGACATCAAGTGGCGACAATACTTTGCCGATGCATTGCTGCAAAAGCTGATCGATACCGCCATCAGCAACAACAGCGATTTGCAAATAGCCTTGCAGCGCATTGAAATGTCGCGTTCCAGCGTGAAATTGGCAAACGGCGCACTGCTGCCGCAGGTCAGTTTGAATGTAGGCGGCAGCGTCCGCAGGTTCGGGCTCTATACAATGGATGGGGCGGGTAACGCCAGTACCGAAATCACCCCAGGTCAAACCGTTCCCGTCAACCTGCCCGATCTATATTTAGGCTTACAGTCATCCTGGGAAGTTGATATTTGGGGCAAGCTGCGAAACCAGCGCAAGTCGGCCATTTCGCAATACCTGTCAAGCATCGAAGGGACTAACTTTGTCATTTCAAATCTTATTGCCGATGTTGCGATTAACTATAACGAATTGCTGGCATTGGATAATGAACTGGATATTATCCGGCTGACCATCCGGAAACAACAGGAGGCGCTGGAGGTAGTTAGACTGCAAAAAGAAGCCGGCAGGGCAAATGAATTAGCGGTGCAACAATTCAACGCACAACTGCTCAATACGCAGGTTTTGGAAAAAAACGTACAGCAACAAATTACCGAAACCGAAAACAAAATCAACTTCCTGCTGGGGCGTTATCCGCAACCCATTGAACGTACGAAAGGCGCTTTCTTCAAAGAAATGCCGCAAGAATTTTCATCGGGCTTTCCTTCGCAATTATTGGCAAACCGTCCCGATGTCCGGGCCGCGGAACTTCAGATTGAGGCCAGCAAGTTCGACTTGAAAGCGGCAAGGGCAGCGTTTTTCCCGAACTTTAACATCACCGCAAGTTTTGGTTTTCAGGCCTTCAATCCCGAGTTTTTATTTGTGTCGCCTGCCTCAATCGCCTATTCCGTTATGGGGACTTTAGTTGCGCCGCTGATCAATATGAATGCGTTGGAGGCACAGTTCAACACCGCAAAAGCCAACCAGTTGACCGCCATGTATAACTATCAGAAAACCATTTTGAACGCCTATGTCGAAGTAGCCAATGAGCTTTCCAATATTCAGAATTTGCATCAAATCAACTCCCTAAAAAAGCAACAAAGCGACGTGTTGAAACAGGCCGTTGATACCTCCAGCGAACTTTATAAATATGGCAGGGCAAGCTATTTAGAGGTGCTTATGGCACAACAGAGTGCTTTGCAATCCAATCTCGAATTAATTCAGGCGACCAAACAACAACGAATGTCGACAATAAACATTTACAAGGCATTAGGCGGGGGATGGAGGTAAATGCAGCACAGATTGTAACCAACGTTGGCCGCCTCTTATTGCGATCGACGGTGGATTCAAATTTGAATCCGCCTATCAAGAAATTTGCGTCGTGTTGAAAACATACGCACAATAGCTATGCTATTAAAAAAGTAATTAACAACTTGTTGTTTAATTATTCGCCCCAATAACGTAAGAACCTTAACTTAATTTATTTTGTGAGTGTATGAATAAAACTACCGGAATTATTGCTACCTTATTAATCGGTCTTTCCTTAACTTTAGGCGGGATGTCGGACGCTAACGCCAAACGTTTCGGCGGCGGCAGCTCTTTTGGCGGCAGATCCTCCTACAGCGCACCGTATCAACGCTCTGCAACACCGCCTTCACGTCCCGCTAACCAGAACCAGCAACCCGCGGCTACGCCTAATCAACCGGCCAAACCGGGCTGGGCCAACCGTAGCGGTTTAATGGGCATGCTGGGCGGTCTGGCGTTGGGCGGCTTATTAGGCTCGCTGTTTCACGGCGGCGGCTTTCAAGGCATTAACTTTATGGACATCCTTATTTTTGGCGGCATTGCCTTTTTACTTTATAAATTGTTTGCCGCTAAAAAAGCGGGTTCCGCCGAGCGGCCTGTTTATAACCGGACAGCGGATCACAGTTATCAGGATACGGCTTCAAGCTATCATCAGGAACCCGAGGCAACTCCGGCTGGTCCGGCAGGTTTCGATACGGATATCCTGTTTAAAAAAGATAAAAACGCTGCCGCCTCCTATGCCCAGCCGGTTCAACAGGATGATGCCGGCTTCGCGAGCATCGTTGTCCCCAAAGACTTCGACCAACAGGCTTTCCTGAGCGGCGCAAAGATAGCTTTCGCCAATCTGCAAAAAGCCTGGGATGAGCGCGATCTTGCCGAAATCAGGGGTTTGACCACGGACAAGGTATTTGCCGAAATCCAGGATCAGCTTAAAGCGTCCGATACTGAAAACCGTACCGAAATATTAAAGCTGGAAGCGGAATTGCTGGAAGTCAGGGAAGTCGGCTCGGAACTTGAAGCGGTGGTGCTGTTTGATAGCATTATGCGCGAAGAGAGGGATGCCCAGGCCGCGCAAGTCCGGGAAGTCTGGCATTTCATCAAGCCGAAAGTCAGCGTCCAGCCTAAGTGGTATCTGGACGGCATACAGCAGTTGGAAGATTAAACCGTCATTTCCAACCTATGCCGACTATTTTAAGAATAGCGAACTTTCGGTTTCACTTTTATTCGAATGAAGGCAATGAACCGCCGCATATCCATGTGCGCGGTTCTGATGGGGAGTGTAAGTTCTGGCTTGAGCCCGTTGCTTTAGCCGGCAATCGCGGTATAACGCCTCATGATTTACGCGAAATCGAACGGCTTGTATTTGAAAATAAGCAGCTCTTACTGGATAAATACCATGAATTCCACACCCTTTAAAACAGAGCCTGTTGCCATTAAAGCTTGGGCGGAAAAACGAATTATTTATCTTGAACTGACGGATGGGCGGATATTTGGTTTTCCTGCCGACCGTTTTCGAATTCTCAGTCAAGCTACTGAAGACCAACTTAAAGCCGTTCAAATTGAAGTTGGAGGCTTCGCGTTAAGATGGGAAGAGTTAGATGAAGATCTAACAGTTAGCGGTGTAGTCGCCGGACAATTCCAACTTCCTTTGCCCAGACAAGCCGCCTGATAAACATCGACGTAGCAAAATCCACCGCATAAACGATTGGATGGATTTTGCTGTAACCGCGTAAAGTTATTAAACCGCCCGCTTCCTGTAACGAATCGACGAAATAACCGATAGCGCTATCAATATAGCCCCCGTCAAGCCGGTGATGACTTCAGGAATATGATGGGTGATGCTAACCAGCATAATGCCCGCCAACACCCCGATCGCATAATGAGCGCCGTGCTCCAGGAACACATATTCATCCAGCGTGCCTTTCCGCACCAGGTAAACCGTCAGGCTCCGCACGAACATCGCGCCGATAGCCAGACCCAGCATGATAATGACCACGTCCTGGGTAATCGCGAACGCGCCGATCACGCCGTCGAATGAAAACGACGCATCCAGCACTTCAAGATAAATAAAGCTCATCATGCCGCTTTTTTTAAGCGTCGCAACAACCTGTTCGCCTTCTTCCTCATGCTCAAAAAGAGCCGCAAAGCTGTCCACGATAACGAACAGGATAACCCCCGTCACACCGGCAACCATCACGTCCAAACGGATTTGCTCAGGCAAATAGTTTTGGATGATCAGCAGCGGGCCCAAGGCCATGATGATTTCAATCGCTTCGAGCTTTCCGAACGAGGACATTTTTTCCTCGATATAACCCAGCCAATGCAACTCCTTATTTTTATCGAAGATGAACGAATAAAACACCATCAGCAGGAACATGCCGCCGAATGCCGCGATTTGCACATGGGAGGCTTCCAAATGCCGGGCATAAATCTCGGGGGCCTTTAACGCCATCTCGGTTACGCCCATAAAATCGATGCCGGTGGCCGCCGAAACAATTACGATAGGAAACAGCAGGCGCATGCCGAAAACGGCAATCAAAATCCCCCAGGTTAAAAAGTATCTCTGCCAGCGGTCATCCATCCGCTTTAGGATTGATGCGTTAACAACCGCGTTATCGAATGATAGACTGACTTCGAGTACGCCCAGAATGACGGCGATAAAAACGCCCATTATGCCGGACCAATAAAATGCCCCCGCCAGGCAAATTGCGGTGATGATAAAAGAAAGACGAAAATGCTGCATGTAATACTCTTTAAAGTTAAGGATTAAGTTTTTGTTGCGCAACTATAAGTGCATTTAATTTAAAATCAACATTTATAAAAATCCGGGTAACGCTATACTTTTCGGCGATTTCACGAGTTTCCCTTTTTTAAAAGAAAAGTCGTCAGCGTTAGCTTACAGGCGTACCCTATCAAAATGCTAGAATTACACATTTTCACACTCTGATGCTTATGCCCTTGTTCCGGCCGGCTACTTTATTGTGCCTGGCGCTCTGTTCATCGCCTTTATTGGCGGAACCTGTCGAAAAAGTCTCTTTGCAACTCAAGTGGCTGCATTCATTCCAGTTTGCCGGCTACTATGCGGCGAAGGAAAAAGGCTTTTACGCCGAAGAAAATCTCGACGTCACTATCCGTGAGCGTATTCCCGGTATCAATAACATTGAGCAGATCCTGACAGACGAGTCTCAATACGGCGTAGCCGATACCGGCCTGTTGGAACAGCGGCTGGTCGGGAAGCCGGTAGTGGTTTTGGCTTCCATTTTCCAGCATAGCCCGCTGGTTTACCTTACCTTGAAAAACTCCGGTATCGTCAGCCCTTACGAGCTTAAGGGCAAGCGGGTCATGGAGGACAGTTATGACAATGCGCCGCTGCTTGCGATGCTGTATGAGGCAGGCGTTTCCACCAGTGAATTCACCCATTTGGATAATTCCTTCAACCCCGACGACCTGGTCAACGGCAAAACCGATGCGATGGTCAGCTACCTGACCGATCAGATTGATTACTTCAAAAAGAAAGGCATCGAAATCAACATCATCGATCCGCGGAACTACGGTGTGGATTTTTTAAGCGATAATCTGTTCACCACGGAACAGGAAATAAACCGGCATCCTGAACGAGTCCGGCGATTCCTGCGCGCCTCGCTCAAAGGCTGGGATTATGCGCTCAAACACCAGGACGAACTGATCCGGATTATCCTGAGCAAATACAATACCGGCAACCGGCTTTATGCCGAGCATTTGCGTTTTGAGGCGCAAGAAACGGTCAAGATGATTGTGCCGGAGACTGTTCCGATCGGACGGACCGACATCAAGCGTTTTCAACGTATCGCCGACACTTATCGGCAACTGGGCCTGGTCAGTTCAACAGATCATCTGGAAGGCTTTATTTACGAGCCGGTAAAATCGAGCAAGCTTAATTTCACCCCGGAAGAAAAGGCATGGCTGCAAGCCCACCCGGTTATTCGCGTAGGCATAGACCGGGATTTTGCACCGTACGAATGGATAGACGACCAAGGCAATTACGTCGGCCTGAGCGCTGACTATATTGCTTTGGTTGAGCAACGGCTTGGCGTGAAGTTTGAAATAGTGAAGGATAAATCCTGGACTGAAATTTTGGAAATGGCGCAACGCGGTGCGCTGGACATGATTTCCAATGCCAATAAAACGCCCGAACGCGAGCGCTATTTAATTTTTACCGAAGCCTATCTCAACACCCCTGCCGTCATTATCGGCGATAGTAATAACGGTTTTATCGGTACGCTTGATCGTCTTAACGGCAAGCGGGTGGCATTGGAAAAAGGCTACTTCATGCAGGAACTGCTGATGCATGACCATCCTGAGATACGCCTGATTTCCGCAGAAAATGTGCACGATGCACTGAGCATGGTCAGCAGCGGCAAGGCGGATGCCTATATCGGCGATGCGGCTTCGGCAAACTACGCGATTAGAAAGGAAGGGATGCTTAATCTCAGTTTTTCAGGCGAGGCCAATTACAAAAGCCTGCACCGTATGGCCGTTACCAAGGCCAATCCTGAGCTGGCAAGCTTACTTGCCAAAGCCCTGGTCGACATTCCCCAGCCTGAGAAGGAAGCCATCCAGAATCGGTGGATGAGTTTGAAATATGAACCCGGCATAAAAACTGAAACCGTGCTGTTCTATGCGGCGGGAGCACTGTCGCTGCTGGTTCTTATTGCCGGCTGGAATATGCTGTTGCGGCGCGAAATCAGCAGGCGAAAACAGGTTGAAGACGGCCAGCGCATGGCCGCCAGCGTTTTTGCCAGCACCCAGGAAGGCATCCTGATTACCGATGCGCAACGCAACATTATCGATTTGAATCCGGCATTCTGTAACATAACGGGATATTCGCGAGACGAAGTGCTCGGTAAAAATCCAAGCCTGCTCAAGTCCGGGCTTCATGACGATCGTTTCTATGAAGCCATGTGGCAGGCCATCAACCGGCAAGGCTACTGGCGTGGCGAAGTTTGGAACCGCAGGAAAGGGGGGGAAATCTTTGCCGAATGGCTGACCATTTCCGCGGTTGCCGACAAGCAGGGCAAAATAACCCATTACATCGGTACGTCTTCAGATATTACCCAGCTTAAAGAGCAAGAACGCAAGCTGGAACTCATTGCCCACTACGACCCCTTGACCGGCGTGCCCAACCGGATTCTGCTGGCGGATCGCATGCATTTGGCATTTGCCCAAACCAAACGTGAGAACTGTTTGATGGCGGTCGGCTATCTTGACCTGGACGGCTTTAAACCGGTTAACGACAGGCTGGGTCATGAAGCGGGCGACCAGCTGCTGATCGAAATTGCCCTGCGCATTAAAAATGCCTTGCGCGAAGGCGATACCATCGCCCGTTTAGGCGGCGATGAGTTTGTGTTTTTGTTGCTGGGACTGGACAAGGTTGAAGACTGCGAAATCACGTTACATCGCCTGCTGGAGGTCATCAGTGAGCCTGTTGCGTTGAGATACCAGACGGTCTCGGTATCCGCCAGTATCGGCATCAGTATTTTTCCCGAAGATAATACCGACCCGGATACGCTGTTACGGCATGCCGATCAGGCCATGTATCAGGCCAAACAAGAGGGGAAAAACTGCTTCCACATTTATAACCTGGAGCTGGACCGTCAGCTCCACGCGCATCGCGAGGCATTAAACCGCATTGAACTGGCGCTTGAAAACGAGGAGTTCGAACTTTTTTTCCAGCCCAAAGTCGATATGCAGCAAGGCGTCGTGTTCGGCGCAGAAGCGTTGATACGCTGGCGGCATCCAGAGCGCGGTCTGGTGATGCGGGGCGATTTTCTGCCGCTGATTGAAGGCCATGAGCTTGCGACAAAACTCGATGCCTGGGTTATCGACAAGGCCTTACAGCACATGGAGACTTGGCTTGATCTGGGCCTGCAACTCCAGATCAGCGTCAATATCACTGCCAGGACGCTGCAAACCGACGATTTTGTCCTGCAACTTTATTACGCATTCGAGCGATACCCTGCCGCCAAGCCGGATCATTTCGAACTGGAGATACTGGAAACCCAAGCGTTATCCGATTTAACGCTGACCTCCCTGGTTATCAAGGACTGCCAGGCCTTGGGCGTACAGTTTGCGCTGGACGATTTCGGCACCGGCTATTCCTCGCTCAGTTACCTCAGGCATCTATCGGTGGAAACACTAAAAATCGACCAGACTTTCGTACGCGATATGCTGGAAGACGAGGATGATTTGGCTATCGTGCAGGGCGTTATCGGTTTGTCCGAGTCGTTCCAGCGACAAGTCATCGCCGAAGGCGTGGAATCGATCGAACACGGCATCGCTCTTTTGCATATGGGCTGTTACCATGCGCAGGGATACGGCATTGCCAAACCGATGCCGGCCTCCGATCTTGCGGCTTGGGTGAATGAATGGGTGGCGCCGGAGGAATGGAAAATACCTCATCCATCCGCGCCGGTTTAAGGTGATTTCCAATAATGAATCTATCAAAAGCATCGTCCACGAAAGACACGAAAGACACGAAAAGCACGAAAAACTTTACAGCACGATTTCTCCGACTGCTTTTTTCGTGATTTTCGTGGACTATATTTTTTCTTATATGCCGGATGGGTTTGCAGTCCCGTTCGTAACGTTTAACTACCACGATCATTAACCGACATGACCTACAACGAAGATTTTTACAGGCTGGCCAACCAGCTGATTGAAGCCGGACGCTTCATCGACAGCAAAGGCTGGGTGCCTGCAACCAGCGGCAATTTTTCCGCACGGCTGCCTGACGGCAACATCGCGATCACCGTTTCCGGCAAGCACAAAGGCCAACTGCAACTGGACGATATTATGCTGATCGACAGCGACGCCAACTCGCTGGACGGTAAAAAGCCGTCGGCGGAAACGCTGCTGCATACCTCGCTGTACAAACGTTTCCCAGCGGTCCAGTCGGTGCTGCACCCGCATTCGATTAACGCGACGCTGTGTTCTCGGCTGTTTGAATCCGAAATCGCACTGGAAGATTATGAGCTGTTAAAAGCCTTGGCCGGTATCGACACCCACGAAAGCCGGGTGTCGATACCGATTTTTGCCAACGACCAGAATATCCCCCGTTTGGCCGCGCAAGTGGAACAGTACATGGACCAACACGGCGCCATTTACGCCTACATCATTGCCGGACACGGGCTTTATACCTGGGGCGGTTCGGTCCAGGAAACGCTGCGCCATCTTGAGGCGCTGGAATTTTTATTTGATTGCGAAATTCGACTGCATGGGCACAGGAAGTAGGTAGCATATATTCACGGGCGTGCCGTGCGCGCCAAAGATTTTCAAGCATCGACAAAGGCGCGCAAGGCACGCCCCACCCTAGGCTACCCCGGATTGCTGAGCGATTACCCAAGACTATAAGGAGTTAAAAATCATGAGTGCATTAACCGTTTATCCCGATAACCAACCGCAGCTTGGCGAAACAGTCACCGATTTTTCCGCCATTCAGAAGCAACTGAATACCATTGGTGCGCAGTTCGAACGCTGGACGGCTAACTGCGAACTGGCCGCAGATGCCGACCAGGATACCGTGCTGGCCGCCTACAGCGATTCCATCGACCGCCTGACGCAACAGTACGGTTTTCAATCCGTCGACGTGATCAGCTTAAACCCGGATCATCCCGACAAAGCCGCATTCCGGCAAAAATTCCTGGCTGAACACACCCATGCCGATTTTGAAGTGCGCTTTTTTATCGAAGGCTGCGGCCTGTTTTCCCTGCATGTCGAAGGTAAAGTGTACGCGGTGCTGTGCGAGCAAGGTGATCTGATCAGCGTACCGGCCAACGTCACGCACTGGTTCGATATGGGCGAGAATCCCCGGTTTAAATGCATACGCCTGTTTACCAAGCCGGACGGCTGGGTGGCCGATTTTACCGGCAGCGACATTGCCAAATCTTTTCCAACCCTGGATCAATACGTTGCCGGATTATCATGATTAAAGCCATTGTCACCGATATTGAAGGCACGACCTCATCGATTTTGTTTGTGAAGGATGTGCTGTTTCCCTATGCCCGGGCAAACTTGGCCGACTATGTCCGCAGCCACGCGGACGACCCGCAAGTCAAGCCGCTGCTGGACGATGTCGGCAAAGAAGCCGGATCAAAATTGTCTACCGAACAAATCATCATTCAGCTGATCCAGTGGATAGACGAAGATAAGAAAATCACGCCGTTAAAATCCTTGCAAGGCATGATCTGGGAAGCCGGTTACCGGCAGGGCGATTTCAAAGGACATCTGTATCCAGATGCCGCGGCAAACCTCAAAGCCTGGAAAGCCAAGGGCCTGGATCTATACGTTTATTCTTCCGGCTCGGTGTACGCGCAAAAACTGCTGTTCGCCCATACCGAATACGGCGATTTGACGCCGTTATTTTCCGGCTATTTCGACACCCATATCGGCGGCAAGAAAGAAAAGCAATCGTACGGCAACATCGCCGCACAGCTTGCGATACCGGCAAACCAGCTGTTGTTCTTATCGGATATTAAGGAAGAACTGGATGCGGCCAAAGCCGCGGGATTTGAAACCGTCTGGCTGACTAGGGACAGCACGCCCGACCCGCAAGCCGAGCACCGGCAAGTGGATAGTTTCGATCAAATCAGCTTTGCGGCTTAAAGCAATCGCCACGAAGCGCAACACCCCTCTCCTGCTGGAGAGGGTAGGGTGAGGAGATATTAAATAGGGAGTGGTGAGAATGCCCTTATTCCAACGCCTGACTTGGCAAAACGCAGACCTCGACATCCGCCTGCCATAATTGGGAAACCAGCGGCTTCGCTTTATCCAATGTGCCGCTGGTCCAAAAGCATTCCGTACCGGCCCTGTCCCCATCGGCCAACAAATCGCCCACTTCCAGCCGGCGGCGAAGCTGCCGTGCAACGGCGGCGGCGGAATCGATCACCGCCACCCCAGTCCCGGCTATGTCCTGTATCAGCGGCGCCAGGAACGGATAATGCGTACAGCCCAGCACCAGCGTATCGGCGCCCCGCTCCAGCAACGGCAACACATACTGCTCAAGCAATAACCGGGTTTTGCAGCCGGACAGATCGCCCGCTTCCACCTGCTCAACCAGGCCGGGACAGGCCTGGCCCAAGATCTCGACATCCTCGCCGTATCGCGCAAACAACTTCACAAAATTATCGCTGGCCAAGGTCCGGCGGGTAGCCAGAACGCCGATGACCCCGGATTTGGTGTTCATGGCCGCCGGTTTGACGGCAGGCTCCATCGCGATAATCGGCATAGGGAATCTTGAACGCAACGTGGTTACCGCCGCGCCGGTTGCCGTGTTGCAGGCAACGACGATGGCCTTGGCGTGCCGGCTCACTAAGAACTCGCTGATCGCAATCGACCGGGCCTCGATAAACTGCCGGGATTTGTCGCCGTACGGCGCATGGGCCGAATCCGCCACATACAGCAAGTCTTCGCCCGGCAGCGCCCTGCGAATCTCATGCAGGACCGACAGCCCGCCGACGCCTGAATCGAAAACACCAATCGGATTTGCGGCATTCATGTTCTACAACTTCACCAGGCGATAAGAGGCATTTTCACAGCGGAGCGGCCTAGAGCGTTATGATTGGAATTGTTCAGCCGCCCTGTCATCGGTTTGTCCAGTATTTCAAAAGTAATATGGCATTCAACGGGTTTTTACAAGCCTCCATTATACATTCATAAGGACAGATTTTCTTGTCCTTACTATCGGTAATGGCCGGCACCGATCTGGCTGCCGAATAGTTACAAAAATAGAACTAATCGCCTGTTATAATGCACGGTTTTTAGACGCATTGAATTAAGGGCTAGTTTTTATGAATTGGGCATACGCTTTTTCCGGTCTTTCTGTAGGGCTGTTGGTGGGTTTGACCGGCGTTGGCGGCGGGTCGCTGATGACGCCATTGCTGGTTTTCCTGTTCGGGTTCAAACCTGCGGTCGCAGTGGGAACCGATCTTTTGTTTGCCGCGATCACCAAAACCGGCGGCGTATGGGTGCACCACAACAAACACAGCTCGGTAGATTGGAAAATCGTCGGCTGGCTGGGGTTGGGCAGCATACCTTTTGCGTTGGCTACCTTGTATGTGCTCAAACATCTTATGGAAGTCGGCAAGGAAACCACCGGGGCGATTACGTTTACGCTGGGTGTCGCGCTGCTGCTGACCTCTTTCTCGCTGATGGTGCGCAGCATATTGTTAAACAGGGCGGCAAAGCTCAAGCCTATTGATGATGAGCACAGCACCTCCGAAAACGCCGGACGCTTCAAGCATCTGCAAATACCTGCCACCGTACTGATCGGCGCCGTGCTGGGCATCTTGGTGACTCTGTCGTCGGTGGGCGCCGGTGCGCTGGGTACTGTCGCGCTGTTGTTTCTTTATCCCAGAATGACGACGCTGAAAATTGTCGGCACCGATTTGGCTCATGCCATTCCGCTTACGGCAGTCGCAGGACTGGGCCACCTCAGCCTGGGTAACGTGGACCTGATTTTGCTGGGCAGCTTGCTGGTCGGTTCTATACCCGGCATCTGGATCGGCAGTCACCTGAGTGCCAAGATTCCTGAACGATTTTTACGGCCGATTTTGGCTTGCATCCTTATGCTGATCGGGCTTAAATTTGTTTTGCAATAAATAAAGGCTAAACGTAACTATTCAGCGTATGCTCAATAGAGCACGGATGACACGGATTAAACGGATAAACACTGATTTAAAAACGCAAACAAACTGGGTTCGGACTAAAAATCCGTGTCAATCCGTCCTATCTGTGCCATCCGTGTTCCATTTTTCTATGTGCTGAATAGTTACGGCTAAACAAGACTATCCGAACTTGGATTTTGATGTTTGTTAAAGCATAAAATGAGTTTGGCACAGGTTGAGTTGTTTGTAATAAGGCGTATATCTAAATAAAAGAGGCAACGCGATTCGTGATTGCCATCAGATG
>JBAQYH010000273.1:0-1505 GCA_049299935.1 Methylobacter sp.
TACGTTCACCGTCTCGTATGGGCGGTACTCCGCATAGTGTGAAATCTACAACGAAAGCAACAAACATAAATCCGCTTACTTTCGGCCTCGGTTATAATGAAATGCTGGAATAACGCCAATCAAAGAGAAACACAATGCCGGCTTCTATCGCGATAAGCGCCTTGCAAATTTTAAGGCACTATGAAGATGTCGATGCCGGGTTTTATAAAAATGTGCTGGTTTACGCCTGCCTTTGTAAGTTATTTGCAGTGTTTTTGTTTGCATCAGGCATCCTTTTAATAACAAAATTCTTATAAAACTGGAGAAAAAAATGAAAGAGTTGATTAAAAAGCTGTTGAATTATTTCCTGATCGGTGTTCTTGCGGTTATCCCTATTGTTATTATTTTGCAAATTATGATTTTTGTAAAAGACAGGGTTTCCGATTTGTTTCAATTGGTTTACGGCTATTCGGATAATTATCTCTATACGATTTTGTTTTTTGCGCTCAGTTTTAGCATTCTGATCTATATCGGCCACAAATTAGCCCAAGAAGGCCGCTCCTGGGTCATTGCCGCATTTGATCATGTCATCGACCGGATTCCATTGATGAATACGCTGTACCGGGTGCTTAAAAAGGTCATCAATATGTTTTCAACCCATGACCGGACTATTGCTAAAGAGGTGGTGTATGTCGAGTATCCCAAAGACGACATGTGGATGACCGCTTATGTGACCAACCGGCACGAAGATAAATACGTGCTGTTTATTCCTACATCGCCTAACCCGACCTCCGGTTTTACGGTGATCGTTGATAAATCTAAGGTGATTAAATCGACCATGAATATCGAAGAGGCCAGTAGTTTTGTGATCAGCGTCGGGGTTGATTACAGCAAGGTTGCGGAAATGAGTAAATTACCCTGATTTCAGTTTGAGTAAGCTCAATGAAATTATTCATTAGAACGGCGGCGATTCTTATGCTGGTTGCAATGACCGGTTGCGGCCAAGATGACAAACCGGCGGCCGATCCAGGCGTGCTTAAAACGCCACTGGAAACTTTGGAGCAGGCCAAGCAGGTTGAGCAAGCGGTTCAGGATGCGGCGGAGCAGCAGCGTCAAAAAATAGAGAAAGAAACGCAATAATTGTCAGCCGGATAAACCGGAACCAAAATTAAAAGTTTTTTATTCGCCACGAAGATACGAAGTTTATGTTTATTCTTCATGTCTTCGTGGTTTTATTTTCTGATGTCACGCACGGACGTATTTTTCCCGTTTGCCGCGCCGAGCACCGGAGCTTTTATCGAGAATAGCCCGTTAGGGGCGCGGCAGGGATGCCGCGCGTCAGCAGAGGGGCAGGAGCCCCTTCTGCTGACCCTCGATAAAAGCGAGGAGCGCAGGACGTAAGCGGCAACCGGGTCGCCTTTTCTTTGGTTACTTTCTTTTGGCGAAGCAAAAGAAAGTAACTCGCCTTCGGGTGCGACAACCCGATTCAATCAAGTGTCGCGTTAGCGACTCCTTAATGTTAAAGC
>JBAQYH010000274.1:0-2145 GCA_049299935.1 Methylobacter sp.
ATCCAGCGCATCCGCCTTTTCCCCGGTTTCACAGTATGAAACAAGGATCAACCTGTTTTTTATCAAGGTTGCCAAGTCAGTCGCAAGAGCAGTCTCATACGAGCCAACCGCCTTCATGATGTCCACCTGCTCTTGTGTCATCGCCACGCCAAGCGCGACCCGCTTTTGTGCGCGACGCTCAAGACTGCGCTGCATTGCGAGGTGTCGATTGTTGTTGCTGTACGACGTAAGAGCTAGCCCGAAATCGCCGACAGCAACAGCAGCGGCCTCCCGGCGTTTCATTTCCTGCAGGCGCTCCCTGTCCAGTTCATCCGCTGAATAAAGTGGAATGCGAGCAACAAGTCCGATACTGCGGTTAGCCATCTGTTGCAACGTGCCGGTTGCGGCGTCATACGTCGCAATCGTAGAGGTGGTGCCGGCGCTCTGCTGTTGATAAGCGCGGGCATCGAGAGATAATTCCAGGCGAAACCAGGAACGTGCCGGGTAGCACGATAAAACCGTATCGAATAACCCACGGGGTGAGGGTTTTTCTGGACGGAAAAGCTCTCCCTGTGGCGGCAAGTAATCGCGGTTCGCGCCATCATAAAGAGGAAGCTCATAAGGGGGCGGTAAAGGCGGGGAAGGCTCGGCCTTAGCGCATCCGGCAATAGCCAGTAAAAGGACAAACAAAAAAGGGCGGATCATGTATTGCGAGACGCACGAGCGCCACGACCAAGCATGTTAAACCCGCCAAGCAAAGCGGCGATAGCCCAAGCGCCAGCACCAAGAGAAAGCAGCGTAGCAAGCCACACAATGATAGACGTTATGTCATAAGGTGCATCACTCTCAAGCCGCACAAACTGCGGCTTCCGTCCCATCAAAGCAAGCCTCAATGTGATGGGAATGCGCACCTCGTCCGAAGCAGTAGTGACAACCACACGGGCGGCGACAGCGCAACGTAGTGCAATATCAGCCTTGCGACCAGTAAGCTTATGAGCATCATCGAGAAGTAATACGCACTGCCTAATGCGCACAACCTCGATGAGCAACTCGCTCCGCTCATATGCAGTCAATGCTTTCCACTTTTCGCGGCTGACATGGTTATGCAACAAGGGAATGTCATACCACGACATCAGCGGATTAACTGCCCGTAAAACCACAATAGGATTATTCGGCCAGATCGACGCGCCATGCTCGACATACTTGCCGATCCAACGACTTTTTCCACTGGCATGTGCGCCGGTCACCATCACGTCACGTCGCACAGAAAGCGCGCCCTCGGAAATGATTTGCCCATACTTCCGCGTTTTCTCGCGCAGGATGGGCACAACGGCACGGCTACCATCCTTGCGAGTGCGGCCATGCCGCATATTCAGCATCTTCATGTCCAGAATATCCTAAAGAGATTATATAACCTGGACAAGCGACGAACGCTAGGCCGGGGTAAAGCAATCAATCGAGAGAAGCCCTGAGCGTCCAGAAAATACACGATATATCAACAACATGACCGAAAATAAAAACAAATAAAAACGGCGACGCTTGGGGGTAAAAATATAATAACAGTATTTCCTGAAAGATTGCAAGGAAATTTAACGGATTAAATGAAGGTATATTCTAGACAATATTATTTTTGATTAGAATTTCTGGTAATTTGATTAGAATGGGAATACTATCACGGAAGGCATTGAATTTACGCCACTAGTTGTTGTAGGTGATTATGAAAAAAGATGAAGACATTATTGGAGGGATGACTATGCAAATGGAATTGTTCCCAGATGACCCAGGTGGAGAAGTGAAAAGGAAGCCGGGTAGACCATCGACAGGAGTGCCACGCGCCGAGCAGCTTAGACGCGCAGCAAAACGGCACTACCAGAAGAAAAAAGAGAGCAAGGAAACTGCATAGAAGGTACTGCCGCCAAGCAGAAACAACGAAGCCCACGACCGCCGCCAAGCTAGTGTGGGCTTCAACCCCGACGAAGAGGTATTGCTACGCATTATATCACCGAGCATTCCTGCTCGCCAGCCTATCCATGCAACCGATGGCGAACATGCGATTACTGCGCACGTCGCCGCCAACGCATCATCGCGGAAACTGCCGAGCGCAACACCAGCGCCAACGCCGAAACTCGACCATTTATAACCTTCGCGGTTATCCAGCCATTCGAC
>JBAQYH010000275.1:0-3936 GCA_049299935.1 Methylobacter sp.
ATACATCACCGCCGCCGGCACACCGTAATTCACTGCCGAAGGAATAAACAACTTGAAGAAATCAAAAAACTCAGCGTACTCAGCCTGCCAAACCATTAAGGTTGTAATATCGCCAAAAGGACAAAACGCACCGCCCGCATTAGCTGCAACCACTAAATTAACAAAACCGATGCTGACAAATTTAGGATTATCAGCCCCTACCGCCATCACCACTGCGCCGACCAATAAAGCCGCCGTCAAGTTATCAGCCACTGCCGACAAGAAGAACGTAATAATACCGGTAATCAAAAACAGTTTACGATAGCCGAACTGTCTTCTTACCAACCAGGAACGCAAGGCCTCAAACACGTTACGCTCAGCCATTGAATTAATATAAGTCATGGCAACCAGCAGGAATAACATTAACTCCGCATATTCTTTTAAGTTATATTCGAAAGCCTCATGCATATCCTCAGCAGAAACCCCCGCTTGAGCAGCCAAAACAGCGGCATTCGCCCAAATAATACCCGCCGCCAAAATAACCGGCTTGGACTTACTTAGATGTGTAAATTCCTCTGCCATAACAAAGCCATAGGCAATAATAAAGATCAGAACCGTATAAATACCCCGCTCCGTTCCTGTCAAACCAAGACTTTCAAAACCACCCGCCATCGCCATTCCAGGCAACAGCAATAGAGATAACAAGACAAACAATGACCGCAACAAAATAACCCCCTAACTTTTATTTCAAAATAAATTAACCAAAAACACCCAAAATTTAACGGACAATATTAGCACCATACAATAACCTTTGTCATTTTATGACCCACAGTATATGATTATTAGCTGTAATTACTCGCCTGGACAGGCACTAAGCGCTTATTTATGTATCAGTATAACGACAACGACCAAACACTCATCGAACAACGGGTAGCCCAATTTAGAAGGCAAACTGAAAGTTTTTTAAAAGGCCAAATTTCAGACGACCAATTCCGCGCCTTGCGCTTAATGAATGGCCTCTACATTCAAACCCACGCCCCGATGTTGCGGATAGCCGGCCCCTACGGTCTGATTAACGCCAAGCAACTTAGAAAACTGGCGCACATTGCCCGTACCTACGACAAAAACTACTGTCATTTTACGACCCGGCAAAACATCCAGTTTAATTGGCCACAGTTGGAAAGAGTTCCCGACATTCTTGAGGAATTGGCCAGCGTCCAAATGCACGCCATCCAAACCAGCGGCAACTGTCTGAGAAACACCTCAACCGATCACTTGGCCGGTGTTTGTATCGATGAGATAGAAGACCCCCGCCCTTATTGCGAGATTATCCGGCAATGGACCACCCTGCATCCTGAATTTGCCTATTTGCCGCGCAAATTCAAGATTGCTGTCAGCGGTGCGAAGCATGATCGCGCCGCGACCCAGTTTCATGACATCGGCCTGCATCTGGTTAAAAATGATGCTGGAGAAACCGGCTTTAGAGTGCTCGTCGGCGGCGGCTTGGGACGCACACCCATCATAGGCCAAGTCATCAAGCCTTATTTGGAAAAGAAACACCTGCTGTCTTATCTGGAAGCCATCCTCAGGATTTACAACCTGTTCGGACGGCGCGACAACAAATACAAAGCGCGTATTAAAATCCTGGTCAAAGAATCCGGCATGGAGAAATTCTCCGAATTGGTCGAAAAAGAATGGCTGCTGATCCGTGACGATCTGGAGCTGGCTCCCGAGCGCATTGAAACCATCAAAGCCCAGTTCGCACCGCCTGCTTACGAGGCAGACGCTGCACAAGACACCAGCTTTACCCAGCGCCTGCTCGAAAACAAGGCCTTTGCCACTTGGGTAAAATACAATACCGCCGATCACAAAGTGCTCGGTTACCGCGCCGCATTCCTATCGTTAAAAGCGCCGGACTCACCGCCGGGCGACATGACCGATACACAACTTGACGCCGTCGCTGATCTGGCCGACCGCTACAGCTTTAGCGAAATCAGAAGCACGCACCGGCAAAACCTGATTTTTGCCGACGTAAAACAGGCCAATCTGTTCGAGTTGTGGCAACAGCTCGATGCGCTAAAACTGGCTACCCCCAATAACGGCACCGCAACCGACATAATTTGCTGCCCCGGCCTCGATTTTTGTTCGCTCGCCAACGCAGGAACGATCAGTGTCGCCAAAGAAATCAACGAAGCACTGGATGATCTGGACTATCTCCACGACATCGGCGATGTAAAAATCAACATGTCCGGCTGCATGAACGGCTGTGCGCACCAAAGCGTAGGCCATATCGGCATATTGGGCGTCGATAAAAAAGGCGTTGAATGGTATCAATTGACTTTGGGCGGCTCCTCCGAGAACGAGGCGGCTATCGGCGAACGACTGGGACCTTCCATTGCCAAAGACCAAGTCACCAAAGCCATCACCACCATTCTGGATGTTTATATCAAACAGCGCCTGGATGACGAATCTTTCCTGGACATGGTAAAACGCGTCGGAATCAACCCATTCAAAGAGCAAGTCTATGCAAATAATTAAAGACAAACAGATTGTTGACGACAGCTGGAGTTACGTTGCCGACGATGCGGAACTGAAAGACGGCGATATCAGCGTTTCCTTAACCCGCTGGAAAAAAGACAAGCAACAGTTGCTTAAGTCTCACGAAAAGATTGGCGTCAGAATCGGCCCTGCCGATTCAGTTGAAGACATCGCCGCCGACTTGAAAGACATTCAGTTAATCGAGCTGGATTTTCCCGCCTTTGCCGATGGCCGTATGTTCTCTCATGCCTGGCTGCTCAGAGGCCGCTACAACTATCAAGGCGAAATCCGGGCGACAGGCCATTTCATGCGGGATCAGGTGTATTATTTGTCGCGCGTCGGCGTTAATGCGTTCAGCGTTGAGAAAACCGAAGACCTGCCTGTAGCGCTGTCTAGCCTGAACGACTTTAGCGTCAATTATCAAAAATCGATTCGTTAATACATATTAATTCACCACGAAGGCACGAAGAACACGAAGCCATCGCCTAGTTCCCACGCGCCATGCTTATCATTACACATAAGTTTTTTAAGCGCGTCTTCCCGGCAGGGATTGCCGGGATCCAGAAGCCATGGATGGCGACATCAAAACACAAATATCACCATGTGGATTGTTCACATCCCTGTGTCCTGGATTCCGGCAATCCCTGCCGGAATGACGGTGTATCTCAGCCACTTATATAACGATGAGCCGGCGTATAGAAGCGAAGAGAATTGGCCTGTAGTACGGATTTAATCCCGTATGCCGCGCCGAGTACCGGAGCTTTCGGCGGGAATAGCCCGCAGGGATGCCGCACGTTGACGAAGGGGCAGGAGCCCCTTTCGTCAACCCCCGGCGAAAGCGAGGAACACAGGAATCAAGCAGCATCCGGTTCGCCTTTTCTTTGGATACTTTCTTTTCGACTGCATGGATGCAAGAGGTAGAGCACCAATAGTAGGCGCTTTAGGCGACGCAGGAGCAGTTGCCGAGGCGAAGCAAAAGAAAGTATCTCGCCCTCGGGTGCGATTACCCGATTAAATCAATCGTCGCGGTAGCGACACATTGTTAATATTGTTGGGGTATGGTTCCCGTTGGAAATGCTGGGTTAGCTATTTGATAGATCCCCTGTAAGACAGCAAATGAGACGGTGATCCGTGACCACGAAATCAGACAGATTGGCAGAATCCTGTTCGCCAAAAAAGAACACCCAACCTTTCTCTGATTTCTTACCGGCCTTTGCTCTTTCCATAGCTTCTTCACGAGATGCCTCCAATTCAGTGAGTATGTAGTTTTTCTTGGCATCGCTCCAATTCATGGAGTCGATAATCAGGCGATAAGGCTCCGCAAGCTTGTTGTTTGCCCATAATCCACAACCTAGTTTGACTATAATTTTCCCATCGACATCTTCGGCTTTCGACCAGCTCAGTGGAGCAGCTAATATA
>JBAQYH010000276.1:0-2053 GCA_049299935.1 Methylobacter sp.
TCACCCCAACCCTCTCCAGCAGGAGAGGGGGCTAGACCGCCTTATAACTTATTGTATTTATAATGCAAAAAACTTGTGTAGATACTTATGATACTAAAGCCTGTTTTTGCAGCAAGCGCATACAATCACTGTTTAGACTCAAACTGACTCGGATACCAAAAAGTTTTATGGCACTGTTCGCAGGCTTCATCGACCCGGCCTCCGATTTCAAGCAAGGCCGTTGCATTCTTTGCATCGATTGCGGCGAGCGTTTCTTCAGTTGTAGCCTGAAGCTGCTGTGCATACCTGAAATAAATCTCCGGTTTCGCATCGATTAATTGCTGAATTTCTTCAGGGCTTTTTTTGATACCCGGAATTTCAAATTTCGAGTCTTTTATCGCTACGAGGCGGCCGCCTTCGCTCAAACGTGCGGCAGCGTCAAGCAGCGTCATGGCTTGTTGTTTGGCAGCGGACCATTCTTCGTCCGTATGCGGCGGTTTTTCAACTATGCCGGACCTGCTGGCCGAGTTCCAAATCCCGTCAGAGGTAGGAGCTATCAACGAGAGCATCAGTTCTTGAATGGTTTCTGACGATTTAAGATTCTCCTTCTGGTTGCGTATGACCGATTTCTGCGAACAAGCTGCAAATGCCGATACTGATATTACGATGAGGGCTAACTTTAATTTTAATGGCATCCGAATTTTTGAATATGAATAAAAACTGTATTTGTTTTAACACATCGTTCAATTCCCGGTACAGAGGCAAATGAACATTAATTGATCGCAAAGCAATAGAACAGGCCTGCTCCGCCGGTTTTAACCAGATTTTCCTGGCCGCAGCCTTTGCTGGCGTGCGCCGAATTCCAGGAAGTATTGCCGCCGCCGGTACGGTCGAAATGACCCACTTGAGCCGAACCGTCTTCAGCGCTGCTGGTGTAATTTTTACAGGTATGGTCGGCGGCATCGGTAAAAGCGGTGCCGTCGGTTTGGGAACCGGTAAGAATATCGTGCTGGTTGGGCTTGTCCCCGGCACCGTTAATTATCTCATTTTTTTCAGTGAGCGCGGTGGTTCTGCTCAGATTATTACCGAGTCTTGCAAACTCCAGGCTGTCGCCATGTAAATGCGCGATGTTTTTAGCCACTTCGGCTCCTTTTGCGTTGTGCCAAGGGCCTGAGCCGATACGGTCGCGAGCATTAATTGCGGGGTGGCCGTCAGCGGCTTGCGTACTCAAATAGGCGTGCCAGGTTTTGTTGACGCTTCCTGCGGCTTCCGCCAGCTTTTGGCAATGGGCATCGGCTCCGGCCAAACCGCCGAGTTCGGCGCCTTTTCCTATTCCTGCGCTGGTGACAAAGAAGCTCAGCGGTTCTTTAGGTTTGGCATCGGCAGCAGGAATAGGCACAGCGGCCTGCGCCGGTGTAGCCGCAGCGACAGGACTCACAGACGCAGGCTGATCGGCAGCTATAACGAATGTAGTGCTTAACAGCAGCGAACCAAACAGGAGTGTATTTTTCATAGTATTTTTTCTTTATTCAGTATTTAAGTAATGGAATGGAGATTGCGGTTTTGGCAACCTGAGCGAATTCAATCTTTGTATTAACCCGATGGGCGTCGCCTGGTTTGCCTCCCGCAGAGCGAGTTTCTTTGTGTAGAGATGCCTATGTCCTTTTTTAGAAAGATTTCTTGGGTATTCATTTTTCGTGCCATGGGTTTGATCGGTCATTGCTGCGGCCGGCGGGAAACACAACGCATGATTTAGATGACTGTTTCAAAACAGCTATTCTTTTCGGTTGAACTTTTGCGGGACCTGGCGGGTTTGAGTTGCGGGATACAGTTCGAGGGCAGTGTGTTGATTTAAAGGCAGCTATCCGGCAGATGATATTGCGATAACAGCAGGATGAACTAATGTGAGGGGCTGACAAGCAACGGTTGAATTCATTCCGTTGCCGACAGGCGGCGCATTACTCAACGTCCGTTTCTGTAAAACGGACTGGGAATAGAAGTATAGGGTTGCTGCTGATGCAGCAATGATTGACTCATGGCTGTCGATATATCAGCAGACGAAGGAATTTAAAGC
>JBAQYH010000277.1:0-7192 GCA_049299935.1 Methylobacter sp.
GCTGCTGGATGTCATCGATCAACTGTTTGCAGATAAAACCCTGATTAGCGCCAGTCATGACCCGGACGTGGTCCATCGAATGGACAGGCGGATAGCATTGCAGCAAGGACGGTTGGTGTCATGAAAGATTTATGGTTTTTCCTGAAATTATTCAAGCCGCATGGTGCTTGGTTAGCGGGCGGGATAAGCCTGTCACTGCTGACCGCATTGACTTCTATCGCGTTACTGACATTGTCCGGCTGGTTTATCAGCGCTTCGGCGATAGCCGGATTAATCGCTGTTGACGGCAATACGCTGGTCTTCAATTTTATGCTGCCCGCCGCGCAGATACGCGCTCTGGCAATCACCCGCACGTTGGGCCGTTACGGCGAGCGGGTAGTGACCCATGAAGCGACTTTCCGGGTATTGGCCGGGATACGCAGCTGGTTTTTCCAGCAGCTTATCCCGTTGGTTCCGGGGCGTTTGTCGTCCATGCGCAGCGGCGATTTACTGTCACGGATGACGGCAGACATTGATGCGTTGGACGCGCTGTATTTGCGGCTGTTGGCCCCCGCCGTTGTCGCGGCAATCGGCGTAACCGCCGTTACCGTCTTTTTGGCTTTTTATGCGCCGGTCGTCAGTTTGGCTACCGGTCTGATGTTGATAGTGGCCTCGGTCTGGGTGCCCTGGGTTTTTAATCGTTTGGGACGTGCCGGCGCGGAAGAAATCGTCGTATTGGCGGCAAATTTCCGGATTCGGCAACTCGATATGATCCAGGGACTGGCGGATTTAGTCGCCAACCGGGCTTACGGGCGGTTTAGCGATTTTTTGAGTCAGTTTTCCGATTTGATGATCGACATCCAGCGCCGGAACAACCACTTGTCGGCGATTTCTTCGGCATTCACCTTATTGCTGTCGCAGGTGACATTATTAATGGCGTTGGTTCTTGCGGCGGTTTTATTTCAAGACGGCCTGTTATCGGGAGCGGATTCCGCGTTGGTCGTTTTTTGCGTGATAGCGGCTTTCGAGTTGGTGACGCCCCTGCCGCAAGCCATGCAAATGCTGGCGAAAACCCAAAAAGCCGCACGGCGTATCAGGCAGGCTGCGGAAATGTCGCCGACGATTACCCGGCCGAACCAGCCGTTAGCATTGCCGGGCCGTTATGATTTGCAGTTAAACGATGTGAGCTTTCGCTATCAGGATCAGCAGGACAGGGTGCTGAAAAACATCAGCCTGACTATTCCGCAGGGCAGCAAGATCGCCATCGTCGGCCCCAGCGGTTCGGGCAAGACTACCTTGTTGCAACTGATAATGCGCTATTACGATCCTGAACAGGGCAGCGTTTTATTAGGCGAACAAAACATCAGGCAATTCGATGCCGATCAATTAATGAGCTGTTTCGGCGTATTGTCCCAGCGCAGCCAGTTGTTTGCCGCCACTATTAAAGAAAACCTGTTAATCGCCAAACCGGATGCCTCGGCAATAGAACTGAATGCTGCCGTCAAGGCCGCGGGGTTGGAGAATTTTATCGGTTATCTGCCGGAAGGCCTTGAAACCTGGGTAGGCGAAAGCGGCGTGAAAGTGTCGGGGGGCGAGGCGCGACGTATCGCGTTGGCGCGGCTCTATCTTAAGAATGCGCCGGTATTAATCCTGGATGAACCGACCGAAGGCCTGGACGGCGATACGGAACGCGATGTATTTACAGCGCTGACGGATTTTGCCAGGGACAAGACCGTGGTGATGGTGACTCACCGTGAGGCCGGGTTGGGCTTGGTCGATGCGGTTTATGGCATGGAGCGGGGCGTTTTGAAGGAGATGTAACTTTACCTTACGGGGGTATTTGACAAATAACACCCTCAAGAATATAGTCAATCGCACTATTTATAGGGTGATTAAAATGATTACAGCAAACGACTTAAAAACCAAAGGCATCGCCTGTTTAGAAGAAAGCCTGGCGAATCAGCCGGAAGCCGTTATAACGGTGCGCGGCAAAGAAAGCTTTGTGGTGATGAAAATCGAGCACTATCACTACCTGCGTGAAATGGAACTGGAAGCTGCGCTATATGAGGCGCAACAGGATGTCGCGGCGGGCCGGTTCACTAAAGACAGCGTGGATCAACATGTGGCCGAACTCTTCGCCGAATGAGCTACGCTTTAATCTTTACCGGCAGCTATAAAAAACGAGCCAAACGCTTTGCACAGCAACATCCCGAATTGAAAGAACAATACCGAAAAACCTTGCTGTTGCTGGCTCAAAATCCCTACCATCCGGCATTGCGGCTGCATCCGCTAAAAGGCAAGTTGGCGGCTTTGCATTCGGTATCGATCAATATCAGCTATCGGATCACCCTGGAAATGATCATCACCGAACAGGAAATTATTTTGGTTAATGTGGGTAGTCATGACGAGGTTTATCAAGCGTGAGCGGATATTTGCTAATGGGAAATAATAACTGGGGGTCGGTTATTAGCAGCGATTGCCGCGCCTGTATCAAATGATCCAAGTTTGTATAATAATGGCCTATGACTTCAATCGACACCGCCACACTTGAAACGCCCGCAAACAATGCTCCGGTTAAAGCAGGCCCGATCATTGCCGCCATTCGTGCTGCATTTCCCGAGACCTTGGCCATTTATGCTTTCGGCAGCCGTATTAATGGGACGGCTCACCGTGCCAGCGACTTGGATTTGGCTGTGCTGACAACAGGCTATGCCAAGCCGCTACAGCTTTGGGCGTTGTCCTCCGACTTGGCGGAAATAACCGGCTGCGCAGTCGATTTATTGGATATGCGAGCAGCATCCACGGTGATGCAATATCAAATTTTGCAGACGGGGCGACGGTTGTGGGGACAAGAACCCGCCGCCGGTTTGTTCGAGTGTTTTGTGCTCAGCGAAAAAACGGCGTTAGATACTGCTCGCGTCGGCTTGTTAGCCGATGTTCAGCAAACAGGAAAGATTTATGGTCGATGATGTGCTAATCAATAAGGCCGCCACTATTGAACGTTGCGTGGCGCGTGCGCGTGAAGAATATCAAACCGATCCTGCGGGTTTTGCGGACAACCTGACCCGTCAGGATGCCGCAATTTTGAATATTCAAAGGGCTTGTGAAGCAGCTTTGGATATGGGACAGCATTTAATTCGCCGCGAACGTTTGGGTGTGCCGCAAAGTGCCCGCGATGTGTTCACGCTGCTGGCCCAAGCATCCTGGATAGATACCGCGCTGGCTGAGTCGCTAAAACGCATGGTGGGATTTCGTAATATTGCAGTACACGATTATCAAAGCCTGCAACTGCCGATCACCGTTCAGGTAATTACCCGGCATTTGGATGAGTTTTTGGATTATTCAGCAGCGGTTTTAAAAAAGGATGCAGGCAAAGCTTAACGTAAGCAGGGTGTGATGTTTTTGTGGCGTTTCAAGCGGAGCTATTGCGTCAACTTAAGGAAAGATGGCTTGCTGCATGATACAAATAAGTACGCGGCACAATTGCAAGACTTGACGCGGATTTTGCTATCCCTTATGAGAGTTGCGGAGTAAGCAGCGCCTCGTTTACGGCGGCTGTGAATCGCTGTTACACTGTTTAAAAATACAGAGGCAGCCATGACACCCATTACCTTCGATACTCACGAATTTATCAAGGAACTGAAAAATGCCGGATTCAGCGAACAACAAGCTGAAGCGATCACCAATCTCCAAAAAACCGCGATCGGCACCACCCTGGAACAAGTCAAGCATGACTATCAACTGGACGATTTAGCCACTAAACGGGATTTAAAAGAGCTGGAGTTAAAAGTCGATGCAGGCATCAGGGAACTGGAATTAAAAGTTGCCAAAGACATTGCCGAATCCAAAGCCGAATTAATCCGCTGGGTAGTCGGTGTGGGTGTGTTACAAATGACCTTAATAGCTGGGCTTATGCTGAAATTAACCCATTCGATTTAGCTGTAGCGAGTCATGCTGCCCCTATAGCAAAATGTTTGGCGACGAAGAGCTTTTGTTCAACCTACCGGGCTGACCGGCAAAATGCGTGATTGCAAGACTTGAGCCTATGTTTTCAGACCACCGATACCATTGGCATCCGAGGAATAATTATTCGAGCGCTTTCCCAATATAGGATGTGCCGACGCCAGGAGGCGCATCATTCGCATAAAGCACCGTAGGGTACGCTGTGCATAGCTTTTAACTTTATGGGCACACTAAGGTACGCACAGCGTAAGAATCTTAAAAAAGCAAATGCCATGTAGGTAATGACTGACGTTAGATATTTTTTTTGTTTCGCTAAAGGAATAATGCTATCTTGCGGCCACCTCGTATTAATACGTAGGCTAAGCAGCTCGCCGGTTGCAACGCCAATATAGGATGTGCCGACGCCAGGAGGCGCATCATTCGCATAAAGCGTAAATAAAGGAATCAGTCCATTGACCAACTATCGCCGCATTTACACGCCGGGCGCGACATGGTTTTTTACCGTGATATTGCCAAACGACGAAATAATCGGTTATTGGTTGAAAATATAGATGTACTGCGGATGGCCTTTTATGACGTTAAAAAGAAACACCCTTTTCGCATTGAAGCGGCGGTTATCATGCCCGACCATCTTCATTGCCTATGGACTTTACCGCCGGGCGATGCTAATTATTCAATGCGTTGGGGACAGATCAAAGGGCGCTTTTCCAGTCACATCGATACCGGCGAAAGCATTTCTAAAAGCAGGAAAAAACGGCGCGAGCGCGGACTCTGGCAACGCCGTTTTTGGACGCATTTAATAACGGATCAAGATGATTTCAATCGTCATGTCGAGTACATTCATTGGAATCCGGTCAAGCACGGTTGGGTCTGCCAAGTTGCGGATTGGCCGCATTCGAGTTTTTTCAAGTTTGTAAAAATGGGTGTTTATCCGATGACCTGGGGGCATTCGGGTGAGTTTGATTTTGATGCGGGTGAGTAACCCGAATGATGCGCCTCCTGGTGTCGGGGCATCCTATGTGGCGGATCTTATCGCGTTGCATTCCCACGCCGGAGCGTAGAAACGATGAAATACCGATTACTTTGGGGCAGTTGGGGTATTGGGTTAACCGGGTCAGGAATCGGCGGCAGGGGTTGTTTGAGTATAAATGAAGTTGTGTAGAATTAGCAGGACAGGCTTGACATCCAATCTAATAACAGGACAATCGTTTTCGAGAGGTGCCTAACATTGCGCTGCATAAGAGCAGCATTTTCGCCAACTGAAGTCTATTAGTTCTGCTGATAGCCGAATTTGGCTTCCGTATCATCATTATAAATACGATCTTAATGATAAGTAATATTATGCCGAGGTTAGGCTTCCTCTCTCCACTTTTACCAGCGGTTATGCCAGATTATAAAAATTTTTTCGATGAAAAGGCTATCATCAACGCTCTTTGCAAACAAAGAATGTCTTTGTGCAGTAAAACTCACGAAAAAGAGTTTTTTCAGCAATTCTCGCCACTCAATCTAAAAGAAGTTGATCCCATTTTAAATTTGATGCCGCCACGCTCGCGGTGGAAACGGCCATCGAAAAAGAAACGCGAGAAAGCAGATTCAAGACAGCAAATCAAATACTTGTATTGGACTGTGCAGTCCCTCAGAGAATCATCTGCGAATGAAGATATAGATTGGATAAACAAACAAGACACCCTAATTGAGTCAATTCGAATAAAAGCCCTTATTCAAGGCCAGCCATTTATTTCGCCACCAGCAATCAACCCTTTCCCTAAAGATAAGTCAAAATCAGGCTATCGAATTATTGCAAGCTACAGCGATAATCTGGTCGATTCAATTTTAATCGGGCAATGTGCCAAGTACCTTCGTATAACGTTTGATGATTATTTTTTGCCTTGCTCATTTGCATTTCGTTTTCCACCTAAAGGAGGTGCGTTAGTAACACACCATGACGCATTTGCAAACCTCGTACAGTTCTGGCAAAACCATAAAAACCAGCCAATTTTTGTTGCTGAATGTGATATACAAGGTTTCTATGACACGATAAGCCACGAGATCATTTTGGATTGTTACGATCAAGCAGTTAGGGAACTATCTAAAAAAGGTATCCAAATTGATGAACAGGCCCGACATGTTATCGTTGCCTATTTAGAATCATATACATATAAGAATGCTCGGGAACAAGCGTTATTGAATAATTCGGATATTCCTGAAAATAAAGTAAAGGATAGATACGAGACCCTTAAGGTTTTTTCAGATCAATATGGCGATTATAAATACGGAGTTCCTCAAGGCGGAGCGTTAAGTGTTTTTTTTGCCAACTTAATCCTTCATAAAGCAGATCAAGCTGTACAAGACATAATTGGATACGGAGATGAGGTAGCTTATGTCCGATATTGTGATGATATGGTCATAGCAACAATGAGCAAAGATCTTACAACGAAAGCTTTGACTGCTTATAACCAAACTCTGGACAAATTAAGATTGGTGTACCATGAACCTAACGGTTTAATTAAACCCTACGCAGGTAAAGAAAAGCGTAACTTCTGGCGTAATAAAACAAAAAATACTTACCTTTGGGGGAATAACAAAACAGAACAGAATGCAATGCCCTGGTTAGCTTTTGTAGGTTACCAATTACGTTATGACGGCATGGTAAGGGTGCGTCCATCTTCATTAAAAAAAGAAATTGAGAAGCAACGAAAAACCCGGAAACATTTTTTAAAAAGAATTGATGAAGCTTTAAAACATAATAAAAAATTAAATTCTAAACGTGGATTATTGACCTCACTAGAAGCGCGCTTGAGGGCAAGTGCGATAGGTAAGCGACCTGCCGGTAATTTATCAACTGGGATGGATAAATCAGAATTTGGCTGGTGTGCAGGGTTCATTAAACTTAGCTTGCCTGAATTGCAGCCTCAAATCGCGCAAACTCAACTTAGATATTTAGATCGAGGACTTGGTAAGCAACTTGGCATTAGCAAAGAACGTTTAAACCGCTTAGAAAACCAAAAGAGACTTCCAATATTCGAAACAAACAATCAGAAAAAACGTGGGCCGAAAAAACCTGAGCCGAAATTCTGTAGGCTGAAATTCTTCGGCAAGCCGCGAAGTTATGCTGGTCAATTAAATGAAATTAACGCAAATAACGGGTAGAGCGCGGTAGGATAATCAATGGGGTCAGTGTCGTTGATTTTTTTGTTTTATACCATATCATCTGTGTCGCAATATCTTCCCGGCGGAGCGGGGGTTGCAA